>JASLEW010000276.1 GCA_030150965.1 Thermoanaerobaculia bacterium
GGGCGGAGGGCGCCACCATGCTGCGCGCCCTCGGCCCTCGCCTCTGCCGCCGCCGGCAGGCTGGCGACCGCCAGCGGCGCCGGCGGCGCGTGACGGCGGGCGAGCGCCGTCAGGCCGTGCCCGGGGCCGGCCTCGAGGAGCACGGCGCCGGGCCGCGCGAGAAGCGTCGAGAGGCCCGCCGCGAAGCGCACGGGGGCGCGCGCCTGGCGCAGCCAGTACCCGGGCGAGGTCGCCTCCTCCGGCAGGATCCAGGTGCCGGAGAGGTTGGAGACGAAGGGGATGGCGGGCGCCCGCAGGGCGACCTCGGAGAGCACCGCCGCGAAGCGCGGCAGGAGCGGCTCGATCGCGGCCGAATGGAAGGCGTGCGAGGTGCGGAGCCGCCGCGCCTGCGCCCCGGCCGCCGCCAGCCGCGCCGCCAGCTCCTCGACCAGGCCGACCGGCCCCGACACCACGCACTGCGCCGCGCCGTTGACCGCCGCCAGGGAGAGCCCGGCCGGGAGCGGCATCAGCTCGGCCTCCGGCAGCGAGACGGCGAGCATCGAGCCGGCGGCCATCTCCTGCATGAGCCGCCCCCGCTCCGCCACCAGCCGCAGCGCGTCTTCCAGGGAGAAGACGCCGGCCAGGCAGGCCGCGACGTACTCCCCCAGGCTGTGGCCGAGCATCGCCTCCGGCCGGATCCCCCAGGACATCCACAGCCGGGCCAGGGCGTGCTCGACGACGAACAGCGCCGGCTGCGCCAGCGCCGTCTGCTCCAGGCGCGCCGCCGCCGCCGCATCGCCGGCGGCGGGATGGAGCGCCTGCCGGATGTCCAGGCCCAACCGGGGGAGCAGCAGCTCGGCGCAGCGGTCCACCTCGGCGCGGAACACCTCCTCGTCGCGGTAGAGCTCGGCCCCCATCCCGGGGTGCTGCGCCCCCTGGCCGGGGAAGAGGAAGCAGACCGACCGCCGCCCGGCCTCGCAGCTGCGGCTCAGGACCCGCTTCGGATCGAGCGTGGAGAGCACGGCGGCGGCGTCCGCCGCGTCCTCGCAGACGGCGATGCGCCGGTGCTCGAAGACGGCGCGGCCGGCCTGCAGGGTGTGGGCGACGTCGGCGAGGTCGAGCGCCGGGCAGGCCGCCAGGTGCGCCGCCAGGCGGCGCGACATCTCCTCCAGCGCCGGCAGGGTGGGAGCGGAGAGCGGGAGCAGCTGGTGGCGCCGCGCGGCGCTGCCGGCCAGGGCCGGCGGCGGCTCCTCGAGCACCAGGTGGGCGTTCGTCCCGCCGAAGCCGTAGGAGCTGACGCCGGCCCGCCGCGGGCCGCCGCCCGGCCACGCCGTCGGCCGCGCCGCCACGAAGAAGGGGCCGGCGCCGAGGCCGGTCTGCGGGTTCGGCCGGGTGAAATGGAGAGTCGGCGGGATGATCCCCCGCTCGACGGCAAGCGCCGCCTTGACCAGGGAGGCGACGCCCGCCGCGGCATCGAGGTGCCCGAGGTTGCTCTTGAGCGACCCCAGAGCGCAGCGCCAGCCGCTCAGCGTGGTGCGGGAGAAGGCGCGGGCGAGCGCCGCGACCTCGATGGGATCGCCGAGCGGCGTGCCGGTGCCGTGCGCCTCGACGAAGCCGATCGTGCCCGGATCGACGCCGGCCAGCGCCTGGGCCAGGGCGATGACCTCGGCCTGGCCGTCGACGCTCGGCATGGTGAAGCCGAGCTTCGCCGCGCCGTCGTTGTTGATCGCGGAGCCCAGGATCACGGCGTGGATGTGGTCGCCGTCGGCCACCGCGTCCGCCAGGCGCTTGAGCACGACGACCGCCGCGCCCTCCCCCTCGGTGGTGCCGGTGGCCGCGGCGTCAAAGGCGCGGACGTGGCCGTCGCGCGAGTGGATCCCGCCCTCCTGGTAGACATGGCCGCCGCAGCGCGGCACCAGCAGCCGCACGCCACCGGCCAGCGCCATGTCGCACTCGCCGAGCAGCAGGCTGGAAACCGCCAGGTGGACCGCGACCAGCGAGGTGGAGCAGGCCGTCTGCACCGTCAGGCTGGGGCCGCGCAGGCCGAGCTTGAAGGAGACGCGGGTGGCCAGGAAGTCGCCGCAGCTGCCCACCATCGCCTGGAAGATCCCGGCGGCCTCCATCACCTGCGGGTTGTGGAGCAGGTTGGACAGCAGGTAGCTGTTGATGCTCGAGCCGGCGAAGACGCCGATCGGGCCCGCGTACCGCCGCGGATCGTAGCCGGCGCGTTCCAGCGCCTCCCAGGCGCATTCGAGCAGCAGCCGCTGCTGCGGATCGATCACCTCCGCTTCCCGCGGGCTCATGTCGAAGAAGGCGGCGTCGAACATCTCCGCCCCTTCGACCACCGAGCGCGCCGGCACGAACGCGGGATCGGCAAGGGCCGCGTCGCCGACGCCGGCCGCGCGCAGCTCGGCGTCGGAAAAAAAGGTGATCGATTCGACGCCGGCCACCAGGTTCTGCCAGAAGCGGTCGACGTCGGCGGCCCCGGGCAGACGGCAGGCGATGCCGACGATGGCGATGCCGTGCGCGGCGCTGCTGGAGTCGTGCATGTCTCGAGGGTCTGGAGCTTCGCGTGTCCGGCGCTGCACTGGAGGTCCCGGCGGCCTCCAGCCTGGGCGGCGCCGCAGAGGGCGGCGCCGCGGAGGGGGGATTATATGTGCCTTCTACAATTTTCTCACCCTTTCCAAAGTGCCTCGGCTTCGCGTATCCTGGGGGGAAAACCGCCTGCGGCCGGCGGCGACCGATCAGAACCCCCAGCCCGTATCGGCACCGGCCGCGGCCGCTGCTGCTCAGCGAGCAGCGTCAGGAGGTCCGCCCAGATGACCGCCGCCGTCAGCGCTCCCATCGATTGCGTGGTCGTCGGTTACCACGACGTCTCGTTCAGCGCCTTCGCCGCCAGCCAGAAGAAGATGAGCCAGCATTCGGGCGCCTATCACGAGGTGATCACCAACTCGGTGCTGCTCGACGGCCAGCGCCTCACCTACATGGACCTGATCAATCGCGTGGTGGAGCGCAGCACCGGCGTCAATCCGCGGCTGAACACCTTCGCCTCGCCCTCGCTCGGCGTCTGCTACCTGCAGTCCTATCTGCTGCGGCGCGGCTTCCGCGCCGAGGCGGTCAACTTCTTCACCCAGGACCAGGAGCGCTTCCGGCAGCTGCTCGCCGAGCGGCCGCGCAGCGTGGCGATCACCACCACCTATTACGTGGACAATACGCCGATCCAGGAGATCGTGGCGTTCGTGCGCCGCCACGCCCCCGAGACCCGCATCATCGTCGGCGGCCCGCACGTCTTCAACCTGGCCGCCGATCTCAAGGACGACATGCTGCCGCTGGTCTTCGGCATGCTCGGCGCCGACATCTATGTGATCGATTCGCAGGGCGAGAAGACCCTGGCCGAGGTGCTGGCCTGCCTCGGCGGCGGCAGCGGCGGCAGCGGCGCCGGCAGCGCGGCCCTGGCCGCCGTGCCCAACCTCTGCTACCGCGACCAGCGCGGCGGCTTCCAGCGCACGCCGCGCCAGCCCGAGAACAACGAGATGGACAGCAACAGCGTCGACTGGAGCCTGCTCGATCGCGGCCTCATCACGCCGCTCGCCTACCTGCGCACCGCCCGCAGCTGCCCCTTCTCCTGCTCGTTCTGCAACTATCCGACGCTCGCCGGCAAGCACGTGGTCACCGGCCTGGAGAAGCTGGAGAGCGAGCTCGCCTACCTGCACGGCATCGGCACCCGCTACCTGGTGTTCGTCGACGACACCTTCAACGTGCCGCTGCCGCGCTTCAAGAAGCTCCTGCGGCTGATGATCGAACGGCAGTGGGGCTTCGCATGGATCTCCTTCTTCCGCTGCTCGAACGCCGACGAGGAGGCGTTCGACCTGATGGCGAAGAGCGGCTGCATCGGCGTGTTCCTGGGCATCGAGTCCGGCGATCAGACGATCCTCGGCTATATGGACAAGCACGCCACGGTGGAGCGCTACCGGTGGGGCGTCGAGCAGCTGCGCCAGCGCGGCATCGTGACCTTCGCCTCGATCATCTGCGGCTTTCCGGGCGAGACGCCGGAGACCGCGGCGCGCTCCCGCGAGTTCATCGAGGAGGCGCGGCCGACGTTCTTCAACGTGCAGCTCTACTATCACGACCCGCGCTCGCCGATCGCCCGCCGCGCCGCGGAGTTCGCCATCAAGGGGGGCGGCTACAGCTGGCAGCACCGCGGCATGGACTGGCGCCGCGGCGCGGAGCTGGCCAGGAGCGCCTTCCGCGACGTGCGCGGGTCGGTGCCGCTGAGCCTCTACAACTTCAGCATCTGGAGCCTGCCCTACCTGCTGTCGAAGGGCGCCACCATGGAGGAGCTGGTCGAGTTCGGCAGGATCACCCGCGAGATGCTGATCGCCGGCTTCGACGATACCCAGAAGGACCTGGGCCGCGAGGAGCAGCGCCTGACCGAGCTGTTCGCCGGCTCCGCCCTCGCCCGACGGACGCAGCGGGCCCAGCAGGCACGGTGAGGCGGGAGGGCAGGCGCGGGCGCCGGGGGCGAGGTCACGGTCTGGGCCGCCCCGCCGCCCGGCACCCGCGTTGGATCACCCTTTACATCAGCCCTTACGTCACGCTCCACATCACGCTTTACATCAAGCGTTACATCGGACGCCGCTCGACGGCGATCCCTTCCTGCGCGATGCCTTCCTGGGCAATCCCCTCCTGGGCGATCCCTTCCTGCGCGATGCCCTCCTGGGCGATGCCCTCCTGCGCGCGCCACTCGACGGCGATGCCCTCCTGGGCGATCCCCTCCTGCGCGATCCCCTCCTGCGCCCGGCGCTCGACGGCGATCCCCTCCTGGGCGATCCCCTCCTGGGCGATGGCGATGCCCTCCTGCGCGATGCCCTCCTGGGCGATGCCCTCCTGGGCGCGGCGCTCGACGGCGATGCCCTCCTGCGCGATGCCTTCCTGGGCGATGCCCTCCTGAGCGATGCCCTCCTGGGCGATGCCTTCCTGGGCGATCCCCTCCTGGGCGAGGCGGCCGAGGGCCGGGTGGTACTGGACACGGACCGGGTGGGACACACCTGCGTCTTTGATCATTGTGCGCTCCTTTCGGCAGGCGGCTCCGCGGGCTTCAGGACGCCGGCCTGCAATAGCTCCCCCAGCATCACGGGTGGGACCTCCACCTCGCCGTCGCCGGAGGCGTTGATCGTGTGCAGCGTCGAGGCGAGCTGGGAGTCCACCTCGAAGTAGCGGAAACGCTTGTCCTGGCGCAGCACCAGATAGGGCTGCGGCGGCTTCTCCGCCGCCGGCAGCGCCATGACGCGATCGAAGTCCCGCGGCGCATTGGGCAGCTCGATCACCTGGAAGCGCGCGGCGCGGAAGCGGCGCACCTCGTCGGCGCTCCTGATCGCCACCGCGGACTCGGGCTCGTTGCAGCCCAGGCGCAGCTCGGCGGTCTCCAGCTCCAGCGCGCCGCGGGTGGCCGCCGACAGCCGCCGGCGCGGGAAGTCGTGCAGGAACAGCTCGCGCTCGGTCGGACGGCGCATCACCGGCGCCAGCCGCGTGAGGTCGCCGAGGCGCACCGCCAGGGAGTCGAGCAGGCTCCACAGCGAGCCCTGATCGGCCAGCACGTACTGCAGCAGCGTGCGCGGGAAGCTGGTGAACAGGGTGTAGGCCATGTGCATGCCGCAGACGAACCGCTCGTAGAGCGGCAGCGGCAGGTAGGTGTTGTGGAACGGAAACAGCTCCGGCCGCTCGCGGGCGAACGGGTTGTCGTGCAGCGGCTCGGCGGTGTCGAGCAGCAGGCGCGGCTTGAGGTTGGTGTAGGTCCTGCCGGCGCTGCCGGCGGCGAGCGCGCTCGGCGTCTCGTTGTAGAGCGTCAGGGTGTTGAGGCGGATGCCGCAGCCCAGGTTGCGGGCGAAGAGCGCCGTGGTCAGCGTGGCGTCGGTCAGCCGGTGGTCGTCGCCGGGAGTATCGACCATGAAGGCGCAGGTCGGCACCATGCCGCGGTCGAGGCAGCCGCGCAGCCGCTCGCTCAGCTTCTCCCACCCCTTGAAGAAGGGCTTGCCGAAGGCCTTCTGCGAGGTGTTCGAGATCGCATCGACGCCGATGAACACGGCGCGGCAGCCGGCGGCGGCCAAGTCGTCGAGGAACTCCGGCAGCAGCTGCGGCAGCGTGGCGTAGCAGTTCCAGGTCATGCCGGTGCGCGCCGCGGTGAGCGCCCGGCAGATGGCCCTGGCGGTGGCCTTCGAGTTGGGGAAGTTGTCCTGCACGAAGAACAGGTGGCGGGCGCCCAGGGCATGGAGCTCGCTCACCTCGCGCACGATGCGGTCGGTCTCCTTCACCTGCTCGCCCTGGCCCCAGTGCAGCGGGCTGTAGCAGAACGAGCAGTTGAAGATGCAGCCGCGGCCGTGCTCGTAATCGAGCAGCCGCAGCGGGTTCTTGGCGAAATAACGTGACAGGTCCACCAGCTGATACGCCGCGCGCGGCAGCGCCGCCAGCGAGTCGAGCGGCTTCAGGCGGCGGTCCAGCGCCACGCCGCCGCCGTCGCGGCGGGCGACGTTGACCAGGCCGCCGCCGCCCTCCCGGCCGGCGAGCGTGCGCAGCAGCTGGCGCATGGCGCCCTCGCCCTCGCCCGCCACCACGTAGTCGATCCAGGGATACAGCTCGAGGACGGTGCGCGCCATGGCCGAGAAGTGCGGACCGCCCAGCACCGTCACCACCGCCGGGTCCTGGCGCTTGAGGCGCCGCGCCAGCTCCAGGCAGACGTGCGACTCCAGCGCCATCGAGGTGAAGCCCACGACGTCGGGAGCGGTGGCGGCGATGGCGCGCACCGCGCGCTCGTAGAAATCGGCGCGCGCCCAGGTGTGGTCGCAGATGACCTCGAGGTTGAGGTCGAGCAGCGCGACCGCGTGCCCCTCGTCTTCGATGGCGCCGGCCACCGTCAGCAGCCCGAGCGGCGGCGCCAGGTCGAAGGTGTCATGCAGCCCGTTGGGAGGCTGTACCAGCGTCACCTTCATGCGGGAACCTTATGGATCACGACCCCTTATGTCAAATGTCGCTATAGCGCTGAAAGATCTGCCGCCTCAGCCTGAAAAATTGACGCTTTGGTCCGTCTGCGGGCCGCCCGGCGGCGGCGTCTCGCAGGGCTCGGCCGCCGCGCGGTCGCACCCGGGCTCCGGGGCCGTGGGCGCCGCCGGCGGCCCGGCCGCCCACCCCAGGATCTCGATGGTGCCGTCGGCGCGGCGACGGGCGAGCTCGCCGGTGGGGCACGGCCCGGCGGGCGCCGCCGTCCGGCGGTGCACCGCCTCCGGCTCGGCGTGC
>JASLEW010000341.1 GCA_030150965.1 Thermoanaerobaculia bacterium
GGCAAGAACCGCCGGCTGTGCCATGCGAAGCCGTCGTGTGATGAACGGTCGGCGGGATCCGGCCGCCGTGCCAACACCGGACCTGAGGCGCTTCAGCGAAGGATGGCGGAGCGATGAACTGGAGAGATGAAGACGATGCGAGAGCGACGGGGATGGATGGAGATGGAGACGGCGAGGGTGGGAAGCGGTGCTGGTGCGAAAGGGGGGACTCGAACCCCCACGACCTTGCGGCCACAAGATCCTGAATCTTGCGCGTCTACCAATTCCGCCACTTTCGCGCGGCTCAGATTCTAGGGAGACCCAACCAGGGTGTCAAATTCAGACGACGCGGTGCCACCGCACCGGCCGCGGCCGGCTCGCGCGGTGAAGGGGGAGGGGGCGGCGGCCGGAGCCGCGAAGTCCCCGGCGGAGACCATGGTGGGCACCCTGGCGGCCGGGGCGCCCGGAGTGCGGGCGCGCGGCCGGCGGCGGTGGCTGGTGCCGTTCGATCCGCGGGCGGCCGTCGAGCTGCCGGTGGAGCCGGCGGGGGCCGCCGCGGCCGTCCCCGAGGGGCAGTTCGTCGAGGTGGAGGTGATCGCGCGCGGCGGCGAGACGCGCGGGCGGCTGGTGGAGGTGCTCGGGGACCCGGAGACGCCGGGCGTGGACGTGGAGGTGGTGCTGCGCCACCACCGCATCCCGGAGCATTTCCCGGCGGAGGTGCTGGCCGAGGCGGCGGCGTTCCCCGCCGACCCGGCGCCTGATCCGCGGCACGGCCGGAGCGGCGGGTGGCCGGGACGGGAGGACCTGCGGGGGCTCGCGGTGGTCACCATCGACGGCGAGAGCGCGCGCGACTTCGACGACGCGGTGTCGATCGAGCGCCGGCCCGAGGGGACCTACCGGCTGGGCGTCCACATCGCCGACGTGGCGCACTACGTGGCCGAGGGGAGCGCCCTCGACCGCGAGGCGCGGCGGCGCGGCACCAGCGTCTACTACCCCGAGCGCGTGGTGCCGATGCTGCCGGAGGAGCTCTCCAACGGCCTCTGCTCGCTGCGTCCCGGCGTGCCGCGCCTCACCCTCTCGGCCTTCCTCGACGTGGACCGGACCGGCGCGGTGGTGGGCCGGCGCTTCGCCGAGACGGTCATCAGCAGCGCCCGGCGGCTGACCTACGGCGAGGTGCGCCGGGTGCTGGAGGAGCCGCGGCCCGACGACGCGGCCGGATACGGCGCCGTGCTGCCGGCGCTGCGCGACCTCGGCGAGCTGGCGGCGGTGCTGCATCAGGCCCGCGACCGCCGCGGCTCGCTCGACTTCGACCTGCCGGAGGGCAACGTCGAGCTGGACACCGACGGGGTGATGGTCGGCATCCTGCCCGCCGAGCGCAACGTCGCCCACCGCCTGATCGAGGAGCTGATGATCGCCGCCAACGAGGCCGTCGCCTTCGAGCTGGTGCGGCGCGGTGCGCCGGCGCTCTTCCGCGTGCACGAGGCGCCGACGCGCGAGCGCCTGGAGGAGCTGGCCGAGCTGCTGCGGCCGCTCGGGATCGAGCTGGGGGAGCCGGGCGGCGACCTCGACGGCCTGCCGCCGCTCGCCCTGCAGCGGGTGCTGCGCCAGGTGGAGGGGCGCCCGGACGGGCCGCTCCTCACCGCGCTGGTGCTGCGCACGCTGCAGCGGGCGGTCTACAGCCCCGAGTGCCGCGGCCACTACGCGCTCGCCTCGCGCTACTACACCCACTTCACCTCGCCCATCCGGCGCTATCCCGACCTGGTGGTGCACCGGCGGCTCAAGGCGCTGCTGCGGGGCGCCGCCGGCGGGCCGGGCGAGGCGCCGGCGGGCGCCGGTCAGGCGGGCGAGGACCTGGAGGCGCTGGCCGAGCACGCGAGCCTCACCGAGCGGCGGGCCGAGCAGTCGGAGCGCGACCTGCTGCAATGGAAGAAGGTGCGCTTCCTGGCCGGGCGCGCCGGCGAGCGCTTTGCCGGCCACATCACCGGGGTGCAACCGTTCGGCCTCTTCGTGCAGCTCGACGGCCTCTACGTCGACGGGCTGGTGCCGATCCGCACCATGGCCGACGACTACTATCTCTACGAGGCGGAGACCCACCGCCTGGTGGGCGAGCGCGGCAGGCGGGTCTTCCAGCTCGCCGCCGCGGTCGAGGTGGAGCTGCTCGGCGCCGACCTGCGCCACCGCGGCCTGGACCTCAAGATCGCCGGCATGCCGCCGATCCCGCCGACCTCACCGATCCGAGCGGGCCGAGCGACCCGGGCCAGCGCGCCCGCCGGCGCCGGCGGCACCGGCGCCCGCCGGCCGAGGCGGCAGCGGTGAGCGGCACGGCGGTGACGCCGACGGTGGCGATCGTCGGTCGTCCCAACGTCGGCAAATCGACCCTGTTCAACCGCCTGGTGGGGCGGCGGCAGGCGATCGTGCACGATCAGCCGGGGGTGACGCGCGACCGCATCACCGGGCTCGCCAGCTGGGGCAACGACCGCAGCTTCCAGGTGATCGACACCGGCGGCCTGGTGCCCGGCGACGATCCGCTCGGCCTGTCGCAGCAGGTCTTCCTGGCGGTCGAGGAGAGCGATCTGCTGCTCTTCCTGGTGGACGGGCGCGACGGTCTCGTGGCCGCCGACGAGGCGGTGTGGGAGCGGCTGCGGCGCACCGGCAAGCCGGCCATCCTGGTGGTCAACAAGGGCGACACCCGCGAGGCGCGGAGCCGCTTCCCGGAGTTCTACCGCCTGGGCATCGACCGCCAGCTGCTGGTCTCGGCCGAGCACGGCCAGGGGGTCGAGGAGCTGCGCGAGGCGCTCGCCCTGGCGCTGCCCGAGGTCACGCCGGAGGAGCGGCCGGCGGCGCCGGCCATCGCCATCGTCGGCCGCCCCAACGTCGGCAAGTCGTCGCTGCTCAACCGCATCGCCGGGCAGCCGCGGGCGCTGGTGTCGCCGGTGGCGGGGACGACGCGCGACCCGATCGACACCCTCATCCGGCGGGACGACCGCTCGTACCTGCTGATCGACACCGCCGGCATCCGCCGCCGCAGCCAGACGACGGGCGCCCCCGAGGAGCTGGCGGTGATGATGGCGCGGCGCCAGATCGAGCGCGCGCAGCTCGCGGTGCTGGTGGTGGACGCGCCGCAGGGGGTGACCAGCGGCGACCTGGCCATCGCCGGCATCATCTGGGAGCTGGGGCGCGCCGCGGTCTTGGCGGTGAACAAGTGGGACCTGCTCGACGCCGAGTCGCGCGCCCGCCTGGAGCTGTCGCTCGAACGGCTCGACCAGCACCTGGCGGGGCCGGTGCGGGTGAACCTCTCGGCGCTCACCGGCCGCGGCGTCGAGAAGCTCTTCCCGGCCATCGATCGGGCGCTGGCCGGCCACAACCTGAAGCTCGGCACCGCCGAGGTGAACCGGCTGTTCGAGGGCGCCATGCGCCGGGTCGCCCCGCCCTCGGTCGGCGGGCGGGGGGAGCGGGCGGCCCCGGCGTGGAAGCTCTACTACGCCACCCAGGTGGCGAGCGCTCCGCCGACGTTCATGCTGTTCGCCAACCGCGCCCTGCCGCGCAACCACCACTACCGCCGCTACCTGGAGAACCAGCTGCGCGAGGAGCTGGACCTGCCGGGGGTGCCGCTGCGCCTGGTGGTGCGCAAGCGCGAGGCGGCCGGGGGGCGGCGGTGATCCGGCCGGCGCCCGCGCCGGCGCGGCGGGCGCAGGCGACGCTAGCGCCATTCGCG
>JASLEW010000354.1 GCA_030150965.1 Thermoanaerobaculia bacterium
GCCCGGCGCCGGCGCGCGCCCGGCGCGGCGCGAGCAGCGGTGCCGCCTCCTCGACGCTGGCGGCGGCGATGCACAGCGCGGGATCGAGGCGCAGACCGAGCGCGGCGAGCGCGGCGAGCCGGCGCCGTTCGGCGATCAGCGCGCGCGGAGCGATGCCGGCGAGGAGCGGCTCCAGGTCGGCGTCGGTCACCGCCGGATTGATCGCCATCATCGCCGCGCCGAGATGCGCCAGCGCAAACCAGAGATAGAGGATCCACCGGCTGCTGGGCAGGATCACCGCCACGCGGTCGCCCGCGGTGACGCCGCGCGCGGCGAGCGCTCCGGCGAGCGCTCCGACCTGGCGGTGGAACGTGGCGTAGCGCACCGTCCCCTCATCGCCGAGGAGGAAAGGACAATCGCCCCAGCGCGTCACCGTGGCCGCAAGCAGCGCGGACAGGGTCGTGCTGTCGCCGGCCTGGTCCATACCAGGAGATGTGCGGCGCGCGGGGCGATCGGTGGCAAGCGGGCGGGCAAGCCCGGCCGCCGCCCTCCTGGGAGGGCGGCGGCAGGCCGGCGGCGAAAACCTGGAGCCGGCGGGTTTCCGCGGCGATGCGGGCTACTTGGTGACGGTGACGTTGAGGTTGGAGAAGCGCCAGCCGACCGGCGGGAAGTAGGCGTTGTCGGCGATCCCGTTGAGGCCGACCTGGAGCGTCGGCATATCGCCGTCCGCATCCGAGGCGATGGGATTGTAGAGCCCGACCAGGGTGTCCATCAGCGCGTGGCCGGCCGAGTCGGTGATCACGTAGTGCGTGGACTGCTGGTCGTTGTTGAGCGTGATCGACCAGTGGTAGCGGTGCGCCGGCGTCAGCGGGAAGACGTACTTGATCGTGGTCTCGATGAAGGGCGAGCCCACGTCCGCGACGTACTTCTGCTTGTCGTAGTTGTAGAAATTGCCGAAGAAAAGCGTCTTGTCGAAGCGCCGCCCGCCCTTGCGGAACAGGCCGGCGATGTTCCAGAAGACCAGGAACGACTCCGGCGCTGCCACCGCGCCGTCGAAGTTGATGGTCATCGTGTGGTAGCGGGTGGCGGGGTCGAGGGTCAGCGGGATGAGGATGTTGGCGTTGCCCAGGGAGGTGGCGTTGAGGAACACGCCCGGCCGGTTCTCCAGCACCACCGGGGTGGTCGGGCCGGGCAGGGCGGGGACCGGGTACTCGACCTGGGTGTGGTCGCGGTTGGCGGCCGGATAGGCGCCCATGGCGTAGAACGGCATGTCGCAGCTCACCGCGGCGGTGATGCCGGTCGACGGGACCATGGCGACCTTGCGCAGGATGTCGGCGATGCGGATGACGCCCACCGCCGGCACCGTGATGCCGGTGCGCTGCTCGATGATCGTCCCCTTGGGACGCAGCACGTCGACGGTGCAGGATGCCTCGGTCGGACCGATGTTGAAGATCTGCAGGCCGCTCGACGCGTCGGTCTCCCTGACCAGGTTGAGCACGTAGGCGGTGGAGCCCGCGGCATAGAAGTCGCCCGCCTGGAGCAGGGGCAGCTTCCAGGCCGTCTTGATCGGCGACTCCTCGACCTCGAACGACACCTCGACCGCGGTCAGGCCCGGCACCGGATTGAGGATCACCATGCCGCCGCTGTTGGCGATGGTGTTGAGCTCCAGCAGCGGATTGGGCTTCGATGTCGAGGGGCCGACGTAGACCTGCAGCGTGTGGGGTGCCGCGTCGAGCCCGGAGGTGCCCTCGGGCACGTAGGTGGCCTCCACGTTGCTGAGCGTCAGGTTGGTCCTCCCCATCTCCACCTTGGTTTCCGTGACGCCGGGGACAATGGTCGGGATGAGCACGTAATACGTCGTCGGCGACTGTGCTCGCGCAATACCGCTACCGAGGAGGGACAGGGCGAGGAGGTAAACGGGCACTCTTCTCATGCATCGAGCTCCTTAGCTTATATGTGGCACAAAGCCTGACAATATGCTACCACAGCTTTGGTGGGGAGGGGAATCCCTCCCCCAGGGGTGGTGGCCCTGGGGCCGAGCCGCCCGCGGGCCCGGCGCGGCCCGGCAGGGCCGGCGGCGGCCAGGGGAAGGGGAGGCTACTCGCGCGCCGGCATCGCCAGCGTCGTTGGAGTCGTTGGAGTCGTTGGCGTCGTCGACGTCATCGGCGTGGTTGGCGTGGTCGACGGCAGGGGCGGGCCGTCCTGCGGCTCGACGGTGAAGACCGCCGGCGTGCCGCTCCGGCCGGGGCCGGTCACGAAGAGGGTGCCGGTCGCCGGATCGATGGCCAGCGGCCGGCCCGCCGGGCTGCTCAGCGTCACCTCGTCGCCGCCGGCGACCGGACCGCTGCCGGCGACCCGGTGCAGCACCCAGCCGGCCGGCGGCCCCGCCACCTCCGGGGGCGCCTGCGCGCCGGCGGCGAGGTCGCCGGACCCGGCCACCGCCGCGACGTAGCGGCCGCCGTGGGTTTGCAGCGCCACCACCGACCCGTCGGCGAGCGACGGGGCGGCGTCGCCCCTGCCGTACCTGCCGCTGCCGCTGCCGCCGCTGCCCCCGCTGCCCCCCCTGATCACCGCGTTGAACGTCTCCCACGGCCCGGCCGTCTCGGTGCCCACGTGCAGCAGGCCGCCCTCGCCGTGCGGCGCCGAGAGGTACTGGCCGGCCGGCGAGCGCAGCGCCAGGTGCCACTCGGCGCCGCCCAACCGCCGCTCCAGGTCGGACCACCAGGCGGCGCGCACGCCGTCCGGCCGGATCAGCCAGAAGCCGCGCAGCTCGTCGGCGGTCGGCCGTTCGAGGAGCGGGTTGAAGGCCGGCACCGAGGGGAACACCTCGTTGTCGTAGACCTGCCAGTAGACCGCCCAGCGGACGCCCCAGGCGAGGGCGGTCTCCGCCAGCTCGTCGATCAGGCTCCGCCGCGCCTCGCCCGCCGGCACCTGGTCCTTGGCCGCGCCGAACTCGCCGAGGTAGATATTGTGCGCGCCGAAGAGCGCGCTCGGCGGCGCCTTGGAGGCCAGGTAGTCGAGCGCCCGGGTGAGCTGCATCGGGTCGAAGCCGATGTCCCAGCTGGAGTAGGAGTAGAGGTCGGCGCGGGTGAACGGCACCACGCTGTTGGTGACCGTGACCCTGCCGGCCATGGCGTCGGCCAGCTGGTTGACCTCGACGCCGTTGACCACCTGCACGCCGTGCTCGCCCACCTCGGCGCGCGCCTGCTCGACGCCGGCTTGGCGGGCGTTGAGCCAGGCGATCATCCCCTTGAGGCGCACGCCGTCCGGCACCTGGCCGGCGGCGAGCCCCTGGCGCAGGAGGTTGTCGCCCTCCCAGTTCTGCAGCACGAACGTCTTGCCGCTGCCGGCGTAGGTGGTGAGCAGGTAGCTCGCCAGGTCGTGCATCTGCGCCGTCTCGGCCGCCGCCTGGGCCGGCGTGATCCCGCCCAGGAACAGCGGCTCGATGGTGACCGGCTCGATCACCAGCAGATAGGTGGTGAAGGGCTTGGCGAAGAGCGTCTGGAAGTAGGGCTTCTGCGCCAGCGCGACGACGCCCGAGGCCGGCGGCGACCAGCTGGAGTTGAACCGGTAGAGGGCCGCCACGTCGTGCGTCAGCCACACCTTGATGACCCGCGTGCCGAACAGCAGCAGCTGATCGCCTCCCTCGTCGAGGTAGTCCTCGGCGGTGAAGTTGTAGAGCCCGCCGGCATGGGCGGAGCCCAGCACGTCGCGCACCTCCGCGGCGGCGAGCGTCCCGCCGGATCCCGCGGCCAGGGCCAGCAGCGCCCCGGCGGCGGCCCCGGTCAGCACATCCTTGGCTCGTCCGTTCATCACCCGATCATACGGGCCGCAAGCATCGACTGTCTAGGCTCCGGCCGCGGCGCTGCAACGGGCCGCCCGCGGAGGCGGTGATCGGGCCGGCCCCGCCACCCCCGCCACCGCGGAGGCTTGCGGTTTCACCCGGCTCGGGTTAGGCTAATTGTGACTTAATTGATCTTCATTATGGGAGGTATCTCTTTGCACACCACGCCAGCCACGACCCTCGCCGCCGAGCGCGTGGCGCTCGCCCCGCGCCTCGCGGACCCGATCGCCATCTACTACGAGCATCCGGTCTGGTTCGAGCGGCTCTTCGCCGAGCTCGACCGCCGCGGCACGCCCTACGTCAAGGTGGACGCCACGCGGCAGCTCTACGACCCCGCCGCGCCGGCGCCGCTGGCTTCGACGGGTCCGACGGGCCTCGCGGCCGCGGGGGATCCGGCGTCCGGCCGGCGCTGGCCGCTGGTCTTCAACCGCATGAGCCCCTCGGCCTACCGCCGCGACCATGGGCAGGTCTTCTTCACCCTGCACTACCTCGCCCACCTGGAGCTCGCCGGCACCCGCGTCATCAACGGCCTCAAGGCGTTCCGCCACGAGACCTCGAAGGCGCTCCAGCTCTCGCTCCTGCACTCCCTCGGCCTGCCGGCGCCGCGCAGCCGCGTCATCCACGCGGCGGCGCAGGCCCCGGCGGCGGCGGCCGGCCTGCGCTTTCCGGTGGTGGTCAAGCCCAACGTCGGCGGCAGCGGCGCCGGCGTGACCCGCTTCGACACCGCCGCCGCCCTGGCGGATGCCGCGGCGGCGGGCGCCATCGACCTGGGCCTCGACCAGGTGGCGGTGGTGCAGGAGTTCATCCCCGCCCGCGGCGGGCACATCACCCGCCTGGAGCTGGTGGGCGGCAGGTTCCTCTACGGCATCAGGGTCCACATCACCGGCGAGACCTTCGACCTCTGCCCGGCGGACATCTGCCGGACGGCGGCCGGCGTCGAGCTGGGGGGCGTCTGCGCGGTCGAGGCGCCCAAGGCCGGGCTGCGCGTCGAGAGCTTCACCCCGGCGCCGGTGGTGGTCGCCGCCGCCGAGCGGATCATGCAGGCGGCCGGCATCGACGTGGGCGGCATCGAGTACATCGTCGACGACCGCGACCAGCAGCTCTACTTCTACGACATCAACGCCCTGTCCAACTTCGTGGCGGACGGCCCGCGGGTGATCGGGTTCGATCCCTTCGTGCCGCTCGCCGACTACCTGGAGGAGGAGGCCCGCCATGCGCGCTGAGGCAACGACCGCGACCTTCCGGCAACCCGCCGCCGCTCCCGCCGCAACGCTGGCGGGCGCCGCGGGGCGGCCGGCGATGCGCTTCGGCTACTGGCTGCCGGTCTTCGGCGGCTGGCTGCGCAACGTCGCCGACGAGGGGATGGAGGCGTCGTGGGACTACGTCAGCCGGCTCGCCCGCCGCAGCGAGCAGATCGGCTTCGACCTGACCCTGATCGCCGAGCTGAACCTCAACGACATCAAGGGCGTCGAGGCGCCGGCCCTGGACGCCTGGTCCACCGCGGCGGCGCTGGCCGCGGTCACCAGGGAGCTGGAGCTGATGGTGGCGGTGCGCCCCACCTTCCACCAGCCGGCGCTGCTCGCCAAGCAGGCGGCCTGCATCGATCACATCTGCGGCGGCCGGCTGTCGCTCAACGTCGTCTCCTCGTGGTGGGCGGACGAGGCGAAGATGTACGGCGTCCACTTCGAGCAGCACGACGACCGCTATGCCCGCACCGGCGAATGGCTCGACGTGCTGGACGGCGTCTGGTCGCGCGACCATTTCTCCTACCAGGGGCGCTACTACCACGTCGCCGACAACGTCCTCCAACCCAAGCCGCTCTCCCGGCCGCGCCCGGTCCTCTATGCCGGCGGCGAGTCCCCGGCGGCCAAGGACCTGATCGCCCGCAAGTGCGACGCCTACCTGATGCACGGCGATCCGCCCGAGCGCGTCGCCGCCAAGGTCGCCGACCTCGCCGAGCGCCGCGACCGGCTGGGCCTGCCGCCCCTGCGTTTCGGCGTCGCCGGCTACGCGGTGGTCCGCGACACCGAGCGCGCCGCCCGGGAGGAGCTGGCCCGCATCACCGACGTGCGGCAGACCGCCGCCGGCTTCGCCAACTTCCAGCAGTGGCTGTCCGGCACGCAGCTCGAGCAGAAGCTGTCGATCGAGGACTACTCGGTCTCCAACCGCGGCCTGCGCTCGGGCCTCGTCGGCACCCCGGCCCAGCTCCAGGACCAGATCGGCCGCTTCGCCGAGGCCGGCGTCGACCTCCTCCTCCTGCAGTTCAGCCCGCAGCAGGAGGAGATGGAGCGCTTCGCCGAGACGGTGATCCAGCCGTCCGGCCACACCGCGTCCGCCGTTGCCGGCTAGAATCAGCCAGACCTTCAGAGATAGGAGAGCACCGCATGTCCGAGCTCAGAGAGGCGACGGCACGTCTGCGCGAGGTTGCCCGCGGCAGGCAGGGGGCGGCCGACTGCGAGGCCAATCCCCTGGTGGAAGCGAACATCTCCGCCTACGGCGAGGGCGCGACCTTCTTCGTCCAGTGGGAGGTCAGGCCCCGCGACCGGGCCAACTCGGTGTGGCTGGGGGAGGCCGTCATCACCCCCGCCTCCGCCCCCAGGACGGACTACATCGTCCAGGCCCGCCAGCCGGACGGCGTCATCCCGCCCAACCTGGCGCTCACCGGCCTTTCGGCCCACGAGGACATCCCGCCCGGCACCCCCGTCCGCATCTTCCTCATCGGCAACGTCAAGGTGGGCAACGATCCGTTCCGCTACTTCTGCTTCGAAAAGAACCTGGTCTCAGGCAGCGGGTAGCCCTTCAAGGAAGACCCGCCGGCAGGCGCCGCGCCTCAGTGCACCGGTTCCAGCACCAGGCGCCCCGCCACCTCTCGCTTTTCCAGGCGGTCGTGGGCGCGGCCGGCCTCGTGCAGCGGCAGGACGTCGGCCACCAGGGGGTGCAGCACGCCGCTCTCGACCAGCGCGAACGACTCGTGCAGCTCGGCCTGGGTGGTGGCGTAGGCGCCGAGGATCTCCAGCTCCTTGACGATCACCAGGCCGGGATTGAGATCCACCACGCCGGTCTCCAGGTTGCCGACGGTGACCAGGCGGCCGCCCGGGGCCAGGGCTTTGAGCGTCTGGCCGAACGTCCGGCTGCCGACGATCTCCAGCGCCAGGTCGGCGCCGTGGCCGCCGGTGCGGCGGCGCGTCTCGGCGGCGAAGTCGAGGTCCGGGCTGACGATCACCTCGGCGGCCCCGGCCTCCTCCAGGATCCCGGCCTTGGCGGCGCTCGAGGTGACGGCGATGACCCGCCCGCCGTCGCGGGCGGCCAGCTGCACGGCCTGGAGGCCCACGCCGCCCGAGGCGCCGGTGATGAGCACGTGCTCGCCCGGCCGCAGCCGGCCGCGGGTGCGCAGGCAGTGGACGGCGGTGCCGGTGGTGCAGCAGGTGACCGCGGCGACCGGCCAGGAGACGCCGGCCGGCACCCGTCCCAGGCCGGCGACCGGCGCCGCCAGGTAGGCCGCGTAGCCGCCGGGGATCTCCTCGCCGAAGAAGCGCGCGTCGTCGCGGCACAGGCTGTTGCGCGCCGCCCGGCAGCGCGCGCACCTCCCGCAGGACAGGCGCTGGAGCGTCGCCGCGCGGTCGCCCGGCGCCCAGCCCGCCACCCCCTCGCCCACCGCCACCACCTCGCCGGCCGCCTCGTGGCCGAGGATCGCCGGCACCGAGGTGCGCGGCAGGTTGCCGCGGCGGTTGATCACGTCGTGGTAGCAGACGCCGCAGGCGCGCACCCGCAGCAGCACCTCGCCGGGCCCCGGCGCCGGATCGGGCACGATCTCGGGGCGGAGGTTCTCGGGCGCGCCGAAGGCGCGGAGGACGATGGCTTGCACGGCGGGCTCTCCTCTCCTCGGTTCCTCTCGGGTTTCGCCGCCCCGTCAGCCGGCCAGCCGCTCGCGCAGCCCGGCGGCGTCGATGCGGCGGATGGCGCGCAGCTCGCCGGTGGTGGGTGGGGGAGTGACCGGCAACGGGTCGAGCGCTCGAAAGGGAAACCCCGTGCGCTCGGCGATCGCCGCCACGGCGCGGGCCGTATCGCCCGCATCAGTCATATCGCCCGCCGGGGTCGTGGCATGGCGGGCGCAGAGCACCGCGCCGCCGGCCCCCAGCTCGAAGCTGCCGAGGTCGGTGAGCAGGCGGGTGCGGCGCCCGGGGTCGGTGGTCGAGGCCACCTGGACGCGGGGCACCAGGTTGCGCCGGCTCTGGCGGCCGACCACGATCACCGGCCGCGCCACCCAGCGGCGCAGGCTGGCGGCGCCGGCCACGCCGGGGAACTTGGTGCGCGGGCGCTCCAGCGACCCGGCAGCGGAGAGGTTGGTGGCGCCGCTCGCGTCCACCTCGGCGGCGCCGAAGAACATCACGTCGATCCGGCCGCGCCGCGCGTGATCGAAGAGATCGGGAATGCTGACCTCGCCGCTCCGGCCGTCCAGGTACGCCAGATCCTCAGAACACGGATGGAGGGCCGTGATCGCGGGATCGAGCGCGCCGACGCAGGCGATGTAGGTGAGCCGCGGCGCATGCGTCGCCCGCGCCACCGCGATCGCCAGGATGGCGAGCGGCGAGGCGACGCCGGTGGCGACGACCGCGCCGTCCTCGATCTCCCGCGCCATGGCCGCCACCAGCGTCTCGGCGGCCGTGGCCGGTGCTGCATCGGCACGGCTGCCGCGCGGCGGCCCGGCCACCGATGCCGTGGCCTGCGGGACGACGTCGGCCTGCGGCGCTGCCGAAACCGCCGGGTTCCTGCCGGCCGCCGTGACCGGCGGAGCCGCGGACGCCGAGGGCGCGGTCCCCGGCCGCGCCGTTCGCGGCTCCGTGGCCGGCTGAGCCGTGGCAGCCCGGGGAGCAGCCGCGGGAGCCGCCGCGCCGCTCACGCCGCCTCCCGCGCCAGGTCGGCCTGGCGGCGCGCGCCGTGCACCACGGTTTCCAGGTACTCGGCCTCGCGCCCCTGCTCGGCCAGCTCCAGGTAGCGCTCCAGGTGGGCGGCGCCGGCGCCGTAGAGGCCCAGGCAGCCGGTGGGCCAGGCGCCGCGCGGCTCCTCGGCCACGAGATCGACCATGAACCCGGGGATGGTGGCGTGCGGCACCCGCGCCACCCGCTCCTCGGCCGTGGCGATGACCCGCCGCGCCGCGCCGGCCATCAGCACGTCGGTCGTCGGATCCTCGATCCACAGGTTGCCCGCCTCGTCGGCGGCGCGGGCGTGCAGCAGCGCCACGTCGGGGTGGCAGGCGGCCTCGACCGCCACCGCCTCGCCGGTGAACGGATCGGTCACCCGCGGCGGCGGCGCGAGGAGCGCCAGCTCTCCCGCCTCGGCGTCCGGCACCGGCAGGAAGGGCAGCCCCATGGCGGCGGCGCGCAGCCGCTGCACCACCCGGTAGCCGTCGTGCTCCGTCCAGGCGACCGTGCCGGCCTCGATGGCGCGCTTGAGCGCCGGCATCGGCCGCACCCTGCCGCCTAAGGTGATGGCGGTGAACAGGAACTCCACCCGCGCGGCGGCGCCGGCCGCCACCAGGATCTCGGCCGGCAGCGGGTTGGGCAGCGAGATGACGCGCAGGCCGCGGCGCCGCTGGCGCACCAGCTCGAACACCAGGGCCATCGGCGCCCGTCCCAGCATGAAGCCGCCGGGAGCCACCAGGGCGCCGTCCGGCACCGCCGCCGCCGCCGCCGCGAGATCCACCCAGCGCGCCCGTTTCATGTCATCACCTGGCGGCTCGTCACGCCGCCCGCCGCCGCTCGCCGCGGTATGCCGCTCACCGCGCCGGTCACGCCGCCCTGCGCCGCCACCCCCCGCCGCCTGGCGCTCGCCGGCCCGCTCACGAGGCCGCCCGCCGCTCCAGGAGCGGCCGGAACTTGTAGCCGTAGACCAGGTACCCCTGCGGCTCGGTCTCCTGGAGCCGGCGGGTCACCATCTCGACCGGCATGCCGATCTCGACCTCGGCGGCATCGACGTCGGTGAGCTGGGCGGTGACCCGCACCCCCTCCTCCAGCTCCACCAGCGCCACCAGGTAGGGCCCGGCGAAGCCGCGCGGCGGCTGCGCCACCTCGGCGAACGAGAAGACGGTGCCGCGGCCGGAAAACCGGTACGGCTCCGTCTCGCGGCAGCCGCAGGCCGCGCAGCCGGCGCAGGCCGCCGCGGGCGTGCCTCGGGCGCCGGTGCCGTCACCGCCGCCCATGGCGCCGTCACCGCCGCCGCCGGCGCGCGGCGGAAACTGCACTGCGCCGCAGCCCCGGCAGCGGCTCCCTTCCAGCCGGTAGTAGGGCGCGGTCAGACGGTGGTAGCGCGGCAGATCCATCGCTCAGGCCTCCAGCACGTGGGTGACGGCGATCGAGCCGTGGCCGCCGATCGATTGGGTGAGCGCGACGCGCGCCCCCGGCACCTGGTTGGCGCCGCCCTCGCCGCGCAGCTGCGCGGTCGCCTCGACCACCTGGTAGGCGCCGCTCGCCCCCACCGGGTGGCCGCGCGCCTTGAGGCCGCCGAAGGTGGACAGCGGGATGCAGCCGCCGCGCGCGAAGCACCCGTGCGCCGCGCGCCTGAGCGCCTCGCCGCGCGGCGCGAAGCCGCAGGCCTCGAGCGACAGCGCGGTGATGATGGTGAAGGCGTCGTGCGCCTCGAACAGGTCGCAGTCCTGCGGCGTGAAGCCGCTCGCCGCGAACGCCTTCTCCGCCGAGCGCCGGGCGGCGCCCAGGGTCAGCAGGTCGGCGCGGCCGGCGAGGCCGATGGTGTCGGTGGCGGCGGCGGCGGCGGCGATGCGCACCGGCCGGTGCGCCGGGCGCAGCGCCTCGCGCGAGCAGACCACCACCGCCGCCGCGCCGTCGCACACCGGCGCCGCGTCGAGCACCCCGATCGGCGCCGCCACCTGCGGCGAGCGGGCGAACTGCTCGGCCGAGATCGGCTCGCGGAACATGGCGTTGGCGTTGCCCGCGGCATTGCGGTGGGCGTTGACCGCGAAGGGCGCGAAGTCCTCGCGCGCCGCGCCGGTCTCGTGCATGTAGCGCCGCATCAGCAGCGCCGAGAGCGCGACGAACGACAGCCCGTGGCTCGCCTCGTAGTCGCCGTCGGCGGCGGTGGCGAGGCCGGCGGTGATCTCCTCGCCGACCGCGTCGGTCATCTTCTCGATGCCGACCGCCACCGCCACCTCGTGCGCCCCGGAGGCGACCGCCAGCGCCGCGGCGCGCACCGCCGCGCCGCCCGAGGCGCACGCCGCCTCCACCTTCCACGCCTCGGCGGGAAGGAGGCCCGCTGCGTCGGCGAGCAGCGCCCCCAGGTTCTCCTGGCGGTTGACCGCGCCGCCGAGCATGTTGCCGGCGAAGAGGGCGTCCACCTCGCCGCTCCCGGCGAGGCCGGCGTCGTCGAGCGCGGCGCGGATGGCGGCGGCGCCGAGGTCGCGCAGCCCGCGGTCCCAGTGCTCGCCGACCGCCGTCTGGCCGGCGCCGATGATGAACACGTCTCTCATGAGCGTTGGATCTTTCCCCGCAGCCGCAGGTACTGGCCGTAGCCGTCCACCGGCCGGCGGCGTTCCAGGTAGTCGGCAACGGACGGACCGCGCCGGCGCTCCGCGATGCGCTCGGTGACCAGGAAGCTGAAGGCGTCGCTGCCCGCGCCCGACCCGTAGGAGCAGAAGAAGATGCGCTCGCCCGGGCGCGCCGCGTCGAGCGCCGCCGCCAGGCCCAGCAGCGACGAGCCGGCGTAGGCGTTGCCGATGCGCGGCGCCACCAGTCCGGCGCGGATCTGCCGGCCGGTGAAGCCCAGGTCGGCCGCGACCCGCTCGACGAACTTCGGCACCGGCTGGTGGAACACGGCGTGGGCGTAATCCTTCGCCTCGCGCCCCACCTCGGCGAGCAGCCGGCGCGATGCCGCCAGGGTGTGGCGGAAGTAGGACGGCTCGCCAGTGAAGCGCCCGCCGTGCTCGGGATAGTGCGCCGCCTCGCGGCGGAAAAAGTCCGGCGTGTCGGTGACGTGCGACACCGAGGCTTCGACCACCGCCACGGCGTCGTCGGCGCGGGTGAACAGGTAGGCCGCGCCGCCGCAGCCGGCGGTGTACTCCAGGGCGTCGCCGGGCTTCGACTGCGCCGTGTCCATGCCGATGGCGAGCGCCGCCTCGACCATGCCGGAGCCGACGAACGCCACCGCCGCCTGCATCGCCTCGCTGCCCGCCTTGCAGGCGAACTCCATGTCGGCGGCGACGATGTGCGGCGTGATGCCGAGCGCCTCGGCGACCACGGTGGCCGACGGCTTGACCGCGTAGGGCTTCGACTCCGTCCCCACCCAGATGGCGCCGATCCGCGGCCCGCCGGTCACGGCGGCGTTCCGATCAGAGCCGCCGGACACGGCGGCGTGCCGATCAGCACCGGCCGCCGCGGTGGCGCGTGGCCCGATCCCGCCGCCAGGCGCCGGGCAGCCGGCGCGGTCGAGCGCCGTGCGGGCCGCCTCGATCGCCATGGTCACCACGTCCTCGTCCGCTCCGGCGACCGATTTCTCCGCCACCGCCGGGGCGGCGGCGCCGCGCGCCCGCCAGGTGGCGGCGATGTCGGCGGTGCGCACCCGCAGGCGCGGCACGTAGGCGCCGTAGCCGGCGATGCCGACCGCTTGGCTTGCTCTCATGAGTCGGCTCCTCGGGGGGAGCGCGGCGCCGCTCCTTGCTGGGGGGGCTTGGCGGGCTTGCCGCCCGCGGTGCGCCGGCGGCGCCGGCCTCCTGGCGCGGC
>JASLEW010000051.1 GCA_030150965.1 Thermoanaerobaculia bacterium
CGCTGCGCCCGGGCCGCCGCGCGCTCACCGCGCCAGCCTCCGCCGGCGCTGCTCGAAGAACGACAGCAGCGCCGAGAGGTAGGGCCGGTCGGTGCGCAATGCCAGGCGGTCCACGCCCAGGCGGCGGGTGAGGCGCAGCAGCTCGCCGTGCTCGCGGAGCTGGCGCTCGCGGTGACGCTGGGCGGCGCGGCGGCCGTCCACCAGGGCCGTCTCGCCGGTCTCGGCGTCGCGCAGCACCACCGGGCCGACCGCCGGCAGCTCCTGGTCGCGCGGATCGGCGATCTCGATCAGGATCAGGTCGTGGCGCGCCGCCGCCGCCTTGAGCGCCCGGCTGGCCGGGCTGCCCAGGAAATCGGAGATCAGGAAGAGCACCGCCCGCCGCTTGAGCGCCGCGAGCACCGATTGCAGGCCGGCCTCCAGGTCGGTCGCGCCGTGCGCCGGCCGCTCCAGCACCTCGCGCACCAGGCGCAGCACGTGGTTGCGCCGCCGCTGCGGCGCGAGGAACAGCTCCAGGCGGTCGCTCACCAGCGCCGCTCCCACCCGGTCCTGGTTGCGCACCGCGGCGAAGGCGAGCAGCGCCGCGATCTCCGCCGCCAGCTCGCGCTTGAGGATGGCGCGCGAGCCGAACGACAGGCTCCCCGAGACGTCGACCACCAGGAAGATGGTGAGGTCGCGCTCCTCGACGTATTGCTTGACGAACGGCGCGCCCATGCGCGCGGTGACGTTCCAGTCGATGCCGCGCACGTCGTCGCCGGGCTGATAGGGGCGGACCTCGGCGAACTCCATGCCGCGCCCCTTGAACACCGAGTGGTAGTCGCCGGCCACCCCCTGGTCGACCAGGCGGTTGGTGGCGATCTCGATGCGCCGCACCTTGCGCAGCAGGTCGAACGGGATGCGCCCGCCGGCGCCCGGCGCGGGCGGCGCAGGCTGGAGCATCACGGCACCTCGATGCGCTCGAGGAGCTTGGCCACCAGCGTCTCGGCCGAGACCTCCTCGGCCTCCGCCTCGTAGGTCGGCACGATGCGGTGGCGCAGCACGTCGGGCGCCACCTCCTTGACGTCCTCGGGGATGACGTAGCCGCGGCCGCGCACCAGCGCCATCGCCTTGGCGGCGCGCGCCAGGAACAGCGAGGCGCGCGGCGAGGCGCCGAAGGCGATCAGCTCCGCCATGTCGCCCAGGCCGGCGGCGCGCGGCTCGCGCGTCGCGGTCACCAGGTCGAGGATGTAGCCGCGGATCTTGTTGTCGAGGTAGACGCTGTCGGCGACGCCGCGCAGCGCGATCAGGTGGTCGCGGTCGAGGATGGGGACAACCGCCGGGTCGCGCTCGACGAGCATGCGGTCCAGGATCTCCCCCTCCTCGGCGCGCGTCGGGTAGCCGATGCGCAGCTTCATCATGAAGCGGTCCACCTGCGCCTCGGCCAGCGGGTAGGTGCCCTCCTGCTCGATCGGGTTCTGCGTCGCCAGCACCATGAACGGCTCGGGCAGCGGATGGCTGCGGTCGCCCAGCGTCACCTGGCGCTCCTCCATCGCCTCGAGCAGCGCCGACTGCACCTTGGCGGGGGCGCGGTTGATCTCGTCGGCGAGCAGCAGGTGGGTGAACACCGGGCCGCGGCGCGGCAGGAAGTCGCCGCTCCTCTGGTCGTAGATGAGCGTGCCGATCAGGTCGGCGGGCAGCAGGTCGGGGGTGAACTGGATGCGCTGGAACTGCAGCGCCAGCGTCTGCGCCAGGGTCTTGACCGCCAGCGTCTTGGCCAGCCCGGGCACGCCCTCGATGAGCAGGTGGCCGCGCGCCAGGAGGCCGGCGAGCAGCCGGTCGAGCAGGTAGTCCTGGCCGACGATGACCTTGCGCAGCTCGGCCTCGACGCGCTTCAAGGTGAGCGTCTCGCGCTCCACGTCACGATTCAGGGTCAGTGTGGTGGGCTCCATCTCCGTCCTCGGCGAGACCCGGGGCTGCAAGCGTGGTGCCATCGATCCGAGACGGCAAAAGCCCCGGCCGGCCAAGGCATTAGGCCGGTTTTGCGGGAGTGGGTGACGGCGTTCTCGCCTCTTCATTTGGGTGGTTGAAGGGATGCGTGATCTGGGTGGGCCGGGATGGCGAGCGGTGGGCCGGTTGGAGGCCAAAATGGCACGAGCCGGCGGATGCGGGATAGGCTGGTGGCGAGAGACGAGCGAGAGGAGAGGAGAGCCCCCGATGCCCACGATCAGCGACCGACGCGCCGCCTTCCGCCGCCTGCACGAGAGCGGCTGCTTCGTGCTGCCGAACCCCTGGGACGCCGGCAGCGCCCGGCAGCTGGAGGGGCTGGGCTTCAAGGCCCTGGCCTCGACCAGCTCCGGCACCGCCTGGAGCCTGGGCCGGCCGGACAACGGCATCGCCCTGGAACAGGTGCTGGCCCACCTCCGCGTCCTGGTCGCGGCCACCCGGCTGCCGGTCAACGCCGACTTCGAGAGCGGCTTCGCGCCCGACCCCGCGGGGGTGGCGGAGAACGTCGAGCGCTGCCTGGAGACCGGCGTCGCGGCGCTGTCGATCGAGGACTCGACCGGCGACGCGGCGCACCCGCTCCACGGCCTCGCCGCCGCGGTCGAGCGCCTGCGGGCGGCGCGCGCGGCGATCGACCGCAGCGGCACCGGCGCGCTCCTGGTCGGCCGCGCCGAGTGCTTCCTGGTCGGCCATCCGCAGCCGCTCGCCGAGTCGCTGCGCCGCCTGGAGGCCTACGCCGCGGCCGGTGCCGACGTGCTCTACGCCCCCGGGGTCAGCGAGCCGGCCGACATCGAGGCCATGGTCCGCGCCGTCGCGCCGAGGCCGGTCAACGTCCTCGCCCTGGCGAAGATGAGCCTCACCGTCGCCGACCTCGCCGGCCTGGGGGTGCGCCGGGTGAGCCTCGGCGGCTCGCTCGCCCGCGCCGCCTGGGGCGGTTTCCTGCGCGTCGCCCGCGAGCTGGCCGACGCCGGCACCTTCACCGCCCTCGCCGAGGCGCCGCCGGCCGCCGAGCTCAACCGCTTCTCCGCCGGCCGGCGGCCGGACTAGGGCGGAGAGCGGCGGATGGCGGCGCCGCGCCTGCGCAAAAGCCTGGGGCAGCACCACCTGACCTCCGGCGCCCTCTGCCGGCCGCTCCTCGACTTCCTGGCCCCCGCGGGCCGGCGCGTCGTCGAGGTGGGGCCGGGCGGCGGCGTGCTCACCGCCGAGCTCCTCGCCGCCGGCGCGCGGGTGACCGCCTGGGAGGTGGATCTCGCCTGGGCGGCCGAGCTGCGGCGGCGGCTGATTTCCCACGCTCCTCGATCCCTCGGCGTGGCCGCCAGCCCTCGGCCGGCCGACTCCCATGGAGCCTCTGCCAGGGCGACCACCGCCGGGACCCGGTCCGCGGCAGGCTTGGCGCGCGACGTGCCAGCGCCCGCTGGGCCAGCGGCTCCTCCGGACCTCTCGCTCGTCGTCGGGGACGCCCTGGACCTCCCGTGGGGACGGTTGCCGCTGCCGACCCTCGCCGCCGGCAACCTCCCCTACAACATCGCCACGGCGCTCCTCGCGGCCCTCCTGCCGCACCACCGCACGGTGCCGCGCGCCGCCTTCCTGGTGCAGCGCGAGGTGGCGGACCGCCTCCTGGCCCGCCCGGGCGATCCGGCCTACGGCTCCCTGAGCGTCCTGGTGGCGGCCTACGCGCGCGCCGTGCCGCTCGGCCGCGTGCGCCGCGGCAGCTTCCGCCCGCCGCCCAAGGTGGAGGGCGCCTTCGTCGGCTTCGAGCTCCAACCGCCGCCGCTGCCCGAGCCCGCGATGCCGGCCTTCCTCGCCACCGTCCGCCTCGCCTTCGCCCAGCGCCGCAAGACCCTGCGCAACGCCCTCGCCGCCGGCTGGGGAGCGGAGCGCACCGCCGCCGCCCTGTCCGCCCTCGCCCTTCCCCCTGAGATCCGCGCCGAGCGCCTGGGCCTCGCCGAGCTGCTGGCCCTGCACGCCGAGGGCAGGGCAACTCCCGGAGCCGAGAGGTGATCTGGTTGCCCTAACCGCCTACGTCAGGGTTCTCGGCGGGTGCCGCCGCCAGCTCGACGGAGCGCCGGAAGGATGCTGGATCGACCGCCGGATAGCGGTAGAGGCGAGGCTCGATCTCGGCGAACCTGGCGCGCAGCCCTTCGCGGGTCACCAGGCCGCGGGACAGCATCTCGCGGACGTCCTGACGGTCCTGGGCATGGCCGCGCTCGATCTTGGAGAGGGCCTGCGCCGACAGGTCGTAGTGGTAGAACGAGAGCCGGCCCTCGCGGCCGATGAAGGTGCTGCGCTCCCGCCACCCCTCGCTCTCGGGGATGAAGTCGCCGGGCGAAGCCAGCTCGATGTTCATCTCCAGCCGCTCCTTGAGGTGCGGCAGGGCGCGCAGCAGGCGGTCCGATTCCGGTTCCAGCTTGACGTCGAGGTCGATCGTGCTGGCGCGCCAGCCGAAAAGGACGGCGGTGGCGCCGCCGGTGAAGTAGAGGCGGGCCCCGGTCTCGGCCTCCGCGCCCAGGGCCCGCATGAACCGCAGGATGCGCTCCTGGTCTACCGGCCGGCGCATTCGAGCGCTCGCTCGCAGCTCACCAAGCGCCGGATCAAAGCGTTGTAGCGCGAGTGGGCGCTGTCGGTGTCCTCGGCCGCCAAGCGGTCATAGAGCCGCCGCTCAGGGGCGGCGGCGACCGGCTCGGGCACGTCCAGACCCGCCTGCCGCAGACGCTCGGCGCCGATCGACACCAGGAGCGCCGGCACCGATTCGACGCCGCGCGCCAGGTCCTCGATGCCGGCACGGACCAGGTCGCCGCCCGGCAGCGCGGCGAGGCCGGCCATGATCTCCGGCAGGGGCGCCATGGCCGGAAGTATAGATCCCTCCCTGCGCCGCCGCTGCCCGGGCCCGCGGCGCCACGTCACGCGGGCAGCAGGTGCCCGACGGCGGCAGGTAAGCGACGCCAGGCAGGTGCCCGGCCGTGGACTCCCTGGCGCGGTGCCGTCACCCCTCCGAGGGCGGACCCGACAGGACCTGGCGCACCTCGATGGGGATGCCGAGCGTCGCTCCGCCGGGTCCCGGGGCCGCCGAGGCCCTGCCCGCGATCTCGTACGCCCGCTCCGGCCGCTCGACCTCGACGATCCAGAAGCCGGCGAGGAACTCCTTGGCCTCCGGGAACGGTCCGTCAGTCACCGCCGACGCTCCATCCTTGCCGGCACGCACCAGCTTCGCTTCGCCGGGCCCGGCCAGACCCTCGGCCCTCACCAGCTCCCCCGACTCGCTCAGCTCCTGGTTGAGGCGGTGCATGAAGGCGATGTGGGCCTTGAAGTCCTCGGGAGCCCAGCGGAGCGGCTGCCACTCACCTGTCCCGCGCGGCGCGTGCATCATCAGCATGTACTTCATGGGTCGCTCCTCCTCCGGGGTCGGGCGCCTCGACGGGCGCGTTCATGGTGTAGTCGGAGCGGCCGGCGCATTCTCGACATGGTACGGGAGTCGCCCCCTCCTCGCACCGTCTCTCCCGGCAGGTCTGGGCCGGCTCCGAAAAAGCCTGTGTTGACAAGGCGTTGTGCTAGACTTCTTCGTTACTTGGCGCCACTTCCCTCAACCAGTTTCTCGTCTTTGGGGGAGCGGTTCCGAGGCCCCGATCATGTCCGTCGCCATCAGCCCCACGAGCCGCGGCGCGCGCGGCGACCGCCGTCCCGAGCGGCCGGCCCTGTCGCCCGAGAAGGGCAGCGAGCTGCTGGGGCTGGCGCTCGTCGGCGTGGCGCTGCTGCTCGCCTTCAGCTTCTCGACCTACGACGCGCGCGACCCCAGCCTCTTCCACGACGTGCCGCGCGCGGCGCGGTCGCATAACTGGGTGGGGCCGGTCGGGGCCGAGGCGGCGGCGGTCGGCTTCGGATTCTTCGGCCTGAGCTGCTTTCTGGTGCCGTTCTTCCTCCTGGTGAGCGGCTGGCGGCGGCTGCGGCGGCGGGGCGCGCCGCGGGTGCCGGGCAGGGGGTTCGGCGCGCTGCTGCTGCTCGCGTCGCTGCCGGGGCTCTGCCAGCTGCTGCTCGGCAACGTCGCCTGG
>JASLEW010000390.1 GCA_030150965.1 Thermoanaerobaculia bacterium
GCGCCGGGCCCGCGGCCCGCCGCTGATCCCGCGGTCCGCCGTCCCACCGGCCCGCCGCCGATCCCGCGGCCCGCGGCCCCAGCCCTGCGGTCCGCCTCCTGGCGCCGCCGTGCGGCGTCCCAGGGCGCCGGGAACCAGGCCGGAGCCCGGCAGCCGGCCGGGGGCCGGAGCGGAGGAAGCGCGGGGCATCATGCCTTCCGAGTACGAGCCGCTGTTTGCCGACCGGCGCGAGGCCGTGGACGACCTGGCGGCGGTGCGCGAGCTGTTCCAGGCGGCCAGCGGCCCCTACCTGCGCTCGCCGGTCTCCTGGCTGTCCTGGGCGGTGGCGCTCCCCGGCGCGGCGCTCGCCACCGGGCCGGCGCTCCAGCGCCTCGGCCCCTCGGGGGTGCTGCTCGTCTGGTCGCTCGCCATCCTCCTCGGCGGCGCCGTCGAGATCACCGCCATCCGCCGCGGCGGCACGCCCGGGGGCCGGTCGCTCCTGGCCGCCTGGGCGCTGCGCACGCAGGGCAACCTGTCGCTCGTCGCGCTCCTCCTCTCGGCCCTCCTCGTCTGGCAGGACCTGTCCTGGGCGGTGCCCGGCCTCTGGCTGCTCCTGCTCGGCCACTCCTTCTACATCCTGGGCGGCCTCTCCTTCCCCCCGTTCCGCCCCTACGGCCTGCTCTACCAGGCCGGCGGCATCGCCGCCCTCTGGCCGGGCGGCGCCCCGCTCGCCGCCTTCGCCCTCACCGCCGCCGCCGCCAACCTGTGGATGAGCTGGGCCGTGTGGAAGGAGCTCCAGGACCGGACTACCTTGAAATCCTAGCGCTCAACGCTACAATTTCAAGGATGCAGCCCTCTGCAAGCGAGATGCACCTGCGCCGGTCCCGGCACCTCGACGCGGTCAGCGCCCTGCTCGACCGTTTTCCGGTCGTCGGCCTCCTGGGCGCCCGGCAGGTGGGCAAGACCACCCTCGCCCGGGACCTGGCCGCGCGGCAGGGAGGGCCGGTGGCTTTTTTCGACCTCGAGGATGCCGCCGACCTGGCACGCCTTGCCGAGCCGATCCTGGCCCTGCGAGAGCTGCGCGGCCTGGTGGTCATCGACGAGGTGCAGCGCCATCCGGATCTCTTCCCGGCGCTGCGGGTGCTGGCCGACCGGACCGGTGCGCCGGCCCGCTTCCTGGTCCTGGGGAGCGCCTCGCCGGCGCTGCTCCGCCAGACCTCGGAGTCGCTCGCCGGCAGGATCTACTACCACGAGCTGGAGGGCTTCGCCCTGGACGAGACCGGCAGCGAGGACCGCGACCGCCTCTGGGTGCGGGGTGGCTTCCCGCGCTCGTTCCTCAGCGACTCGGACCGGACCAGCGCCGAGTGGCGCCAGGGTTTCATCCGCACCTTCCTGGAGCGCGACCTGCCGCAGCTGGGCGTGACCGTCCCGCCCAGCACCCTCCGCCGCTTCTGGACCATGCTCGCCCACTACCACGGGCAGGTCTGGAACGGCGCCGAGATCGCGCGCGCCTTCGGCCTCGCCGGCACCACGGTTCGCCGCTACCTCGACATCATGACCGACACCCTGGTGCTGCGCCAGCTCCAGCCCTGGTTCGCCAACATCGGCAAGCGGCAGGTCCGCTCGCCCAAGATCTACCTGGCCGACAGCGGCCTGCTGCACACCCTGCTCAACCTGGAGACCCTGCACGATCTCACCGGGCACCCCAAGGTGGGCGCCTCCTGGGAGGGGTTCGCGCTCGGCCAGGTGACGACCCGCCTCGGGGCACGGCCGGACGAGTCGTTCTTCTGGGCCACCCATGCCGGCGCCGAGCTCGATCTCCTGGTCCTGCGCGGCCGCCAGCGCCTGGGCTTCGAGTGCAAGCGCACCGCCGCCCCCCGCCTCACCCCGTCGATCCGCTCCGCCCTGGCCGACCTCCAGCTCGACCGCCTCGACATCGTGCACGCCGGCACCGAGACCTTTCCCCTCGCCGAGCGCGTCCGCGCCCTGTCCCTCGCCCGCCTGTTCGAGGACCTGACCCCGCTCGGATAAGCAGAGGCGTCTCGGCAGGGTCGATCAGATCCCGGCAGGTCGGGCTCCGGCGCAACCGGCGCGGGAGAGCTGCCGGAGCTATCTCGGATGCGTGAACGGATTGAGCACCGGCACGTCAAAGGACTTGAAGTCGCGCACGTTGCGGGTCGCCACGGTCAGTCCATGCACCCGGGCGGTGGCAGCGATCATGGCATCCTGGGCCAGCTGCATGGGACTTCCCGCCATCAGCCGCGCCCACTCACGAAAGATACGACCATCCAGCGACAGGATCCTCGCCGAGTCAGCCACCCCATCCAGCCAGGCCTCGATCTCCGCTGCCTTGGCCGGGTCCTGCCGCCGGGTGCGCTCAACGCCGGCCTGGAGCTCGCCCAGTGTCACCGCGGAGATCTGGATCGCGTCCTCGGGGACGTCCATCAGCCAGGCCAGGACGCCGCCGTGCGGTCTCGGCTTGCGCAGCTCCGAGACCACGTTCGTATCCAGCAGGTACATGCTTCAGTCGAGCTCCGGCGGCTGGCGCCAACGCAACCGGCCGCGCTTTGGGATCTCCATCTCGAATCTCGGCTCGCCGGCGAGCAGCCACTCCTTGAGGCTGGGGCGGGCCGCGTGCTCGACTCGCCGCCAGAGCGCGATCGGCACGAGCACAGCTTCCTCCTTGCCACGCCGCGTCACCATCTGCGGCCCTTCGCGCAACGCCGTGTCGAGAAACTCACTGAATCGGGCCTTGGCGTCCTGCAGCTGCCAGCTGGTCATCAGGCACCTCCTCCCAACTAGTCATAGCACTAGTCAGTGATGGACGCAACCGGTCGCCGCGGCGGGCGGCCAGGCATGAGATCATGCCAAGAACGTGGTCGAGCACTGCAAGGAAGTGGCCGCCGTGGGGTGCGGGATGCTTTGAGCCGGCGCCTGACCGCTCGCCCGCTTTTCGGCTGGATCTTCCTGGCGGCGGCGCTGCTGCTGGTTGCCGGGTTCCTGCTGCTCAACCGGCTGCCGCTGTCCTTCGCGCTGGTGATCTGGCCGCCGGCGGGCGCCGCGCTGATGTGCCTCTGCTCTTGGTCCGCCGCGATCGCGTGCGGGCAGACCGGTCAGCTGCGGTCCAGCTGGATCGCGCTCGTCTCGTCGATCGTGCTCCAGCTCCTCTGCATGCTCACCTGGCGGGCCTGGGGCAGCGAGCTGAGCATGACCATGTACATCGGGCTCCTGGCGCTCGGTTTTCCGACCGGGCTCGTCCTGCTCGGCCTCGACCATGTGTTCCGGCCGTGGTTCCCCGCCGTGGAAGTCGATGTCGTCTATCCCTTCCTGTTGCTCGGCCTCGGCTATCTCCAGACCTTCATCCTCCTGCCCCGCTTGTTCCGCAAGCGGGCCTTCGCCTCGAGCGATGCGGCGGACGCAGCCGGGGAGGAGCGCGGCAGGAGCTGATCCGGACACCTCCGGCCAGGTGGTGGGGGGGGCGGCGCCCGCTGCCGCGGGCGACGCCTTCCTTCCGGCTCAGCCGCCGGGGAGGGTGCGCGAATCGCTCAGGCGGTCGGTCAGGGACCGGCCGCCGAAGGCGAGGAGGAGGGGGAGGCCGAGGGTGGCGAGGGTGAGGAGCATGCCGAGCCAGCGGCGGGCGGTCTGGTCGAAGCTCAGGGGCTCGCCGTCGGAGCTCTGGCTGCTCAGGCCGGCCCAGGTCATGCCCAGGGTGTGGCCCCAGAAGGCGAGCGGCACCACCGTGTAGAGGAACGAGAAGGAGAGCAGGAAGACCAGGCCGGCCGGCCAGTCGCTCACCTCCGGGAGGACCCCGAGGTAGCGGCAGCCGGCCAGGGCCAGCACCCCCACCGCCAGGTGGACCAGGAGGTCGGCGGCGCCGGCGGCGATGCGGCGGCCGATGCCGGCGCGCGGCTCGCCGGGAGCGGTGGCCGGCGGCGCCGGCTCGTCTTCGACGTCCTCCTCGAACCAGCCGGCGGAAGCCGAGGCGCCGACACCGGCCGGGCCGGCGGCCCTGCCGCCGCCGGGCGGCCCCGGCGTGCGCAGCGGCGAGTCCGCTGCCCTCCCCCCCGCGGACGGCCCCGGCTTCGGCGCCCGCGCTGCCGCCGAGCGCTCCGCCGCCGCCGCTGGCGCCGCTGCCGCGGACGGCGCCAGGCCGGCGATCTCGGGCTGCACCGCCTCGGGAGCCCGCCGCGTGCCGGGCGCGGCA
>JASLEW010000393.1 GCA_030150965.1 Thermoanaerobaculia bacterium
GGCGGCATCCGGCCGTGCGCCGGCGAAGGCGGCGACCCGCGGAGGGCGCCAGGCGCGGCCCGGCCAAGCCTCCAGGACGGCGGCCCGCGGCACCGGCGCCTCCGCCTCCCGGCGAGCGGCAGCCCCGGCCAGGAAGGCCGCGTCCACGGCAAGGACCAGGGCCGGAGCCGGCTCCTCGCGCCCGGCGCGCTCGACGCCGGCACCGCGGAAGGCGCGGACGGCCGCGACCGGCCGGACCACGTCGGCCGGGCGTGCGGGGAGGGGGACCGGTCAGACGCCGCGGGTGGCCGCAGCGCCGCCAGAACGGTCGCGGGGCAAGGCATCGGGCCGCACCGCGGCCAAGGCACCGTCGCGCTCCCGGGCGGCCGCCAGCCCCGCCCGCTCGGCGGCCGGGCCTCGCGGTCGTGGAGGTCGGAAGCAGCCCCGCCGCGGCTGACCGGACTTCGCCGCGGCGGCCGGCGTCCTGTCCGCGGGCTCGCGGCGGCGAACCGTCCATCCCTGCTCCAGGCAGCAGGGGTGGCGGTACCCGGGTCTGGGTGGCGGCTCGCTTTGCTCCCTCGTTCACGCTTCCAGGCTCTCCCGGCGCCGCCGAGGGAGGCAAACCGAGTCGCCCCCTGGGCCTGGGCCGTGAGCAAACGCCGGCCGAAGGCGCGTAGACTGCCCGGGTGAGCGGGGACGACGACAAGCGCCGCCTCGACGCCTTCTGGGACCGGAGCCGCGACTACTACGCGCAGGCCGCCGCCGCCAATCCCTCGCCCTCGCCGGACCGGCAGCTGCTCCTGGCCCGCCTCCGCGGCGGCGAGCGCGTGCTCGACCTCGGCTGCGGCTCGTGCGAGAACGCGGCCTGGCTGCCGGCGGGCTGCCGCTACGTGGGCTTCGACGTCTCGACCATGGCGCTGGCCCTGGCCCGCGAGCTGGGGCGGCCGGGATGGCGGGTGCGCGGCGACGGCGAGCGGCTGCCGTTCGCCGCCGAGCGCTTCGACGCCGTGCTCTCGACCTACGCCCTGGAGCACTTCCACGATCCGGGCCGCACCCTCCTCGAGGCGGCGCGGGTGCTCCGGCCCGGCGGCCTGCTGCTCCTGGTCGGCTCGGCGTGGGACCTGCCCTACGAGATGCCGCCCAGCCTGGAGCCCAGCCGGCGGCTGGAGGTGGCCTTCCGCCGCCTCGGCCGCCAGGTGCTGTCGTCGCTCGACGGCCGCCACCGCTTCGACCGGGTGCGCAACCCGCGCGTCCTGACCGAGGGCTACGTGCCGGACGCCGACGCGGTGCACGTCGCCCAGTCCCATCTCCTGGTGCGCTTCCTGCGCGCCGCCGGCCTGGAGGTGCTGGAGCACCGCACGCTGCCGCACCGCCCCGACCCCACCGGCCCGCGGGCGCTGATGCGCCGCCTGCTGCGCACGGTGCCGCTGTGGCGCCGCGCCTGGGGCAACACGCTCATCGTCGCGCGCCGCGGCGCCGACCTGCGGGCCCCCACCTACCGGCTGCTGCCCCTCTGAGGGCGGTCCCGCGGAGCCGGCGAGATCGCGCCGGCCCCACCGAAGCTCCCGCAGGCCCACGGTGAAGTACTATCGCGAGATGACCTTCCCCGGAGGGGATTTGGAGCGGGCAGGCCGTGCCTGAGCGGCAGCGCTCCGCCCCGGCGGCGCGCCGGCTCACCGTGGCGCCGCTTCTGGCCGCGACCTACTTCATGGTGGCCGGCGGCCCCTACGGGCTGGAGGAGCTGGTCTCCGGCGCGGGCTACCGGCTGGCCGTCTTCATTCTCATCCTGACGCCGCTCGCCTGGAGCCTGCCGGTGGCGCTGATGGTGGGGGAGCTGGCCGGCGCCATCCCCGAGGAGGGCGGTTTCTACGTCTGGGTGCGCCGCGCGCTCGGCCCCTTCGCCGGCTTCATGGAGGCCTGGCTGTCGCTGGTGGCCAGCGTCTTCGACATGGCCATCTATCCGACGCTCTTCGTGCTCTACCTCTCCCGGCTGTGGCCGGCGCTCCAGGACGGGCTGGCGGCGAAGGCCCTGGGGGTCGGCATGATCGCGGTCTGCACGGCCTGGAACCTGCGCGGCGCCAGGGCCGTGGGCAGCGGCTCGCTGATCCTGACCGTGCTGCTGCTGGCGCCCTTCGCCGTGCTCTCCGTGCTCGCCCTGTTCAGCGACCATCTCGGCGGCGCCGCCGCCGCGCCGGGCGCCCTCGCCAAGGGCGCCGCGGGCGCCGGCGGCGGGCTGATGGCGGGCCTGCTGGTCGCGATGTGGAACTACATGGGGTGGGACAACGCCTCGACCATCGCCGGCGAGGTGGAGCGCCCGCAGCGCACCTATCCGGTGGCGATGATCGGGGCGGTGGCGCTGGTCGCCGTCACCTACCTCCTGCCGGTCGCCGCGGTCGGCCGCACGGGCCTCGACCCGCGCGGCTGGCAGACCGGCTCCTGGGTGGACGCGGCGGCGGCGATCGGCGGCCGTTGGCTGGGCGTCGCCGTGGCGGTGGGCGGCGTGATCTGCGCCATCGGCATGTTCAACGCGCTGGTGCTCTCCTACTCGCGGCTGCCGCTGACCCTGGCCGAGGACGGCCTGCTGCCGCGGTGGCTGGCGCGCCGCGACGCGCGGACCGGCGTGCCGGCCGCGGCGGTCCTGGCCTGCGCCGCCGCCTATGCGCTGGCGCTCGGCCTCGGCTTCGTGCGCCTGGTCGAGCTCGACGTGATGCTCTACGGCCTGAGCCTGATCCTGGAGTTCGCCGCTCTGGCCGTGCTGCGGGTGCGCGAGCCGCGCCTGCCGCGCCCCTTCCGCGTGCCGGCCGGCCTGCCGGGCGCCATCGCGATCGGCCTCCCGCCCGCCGCCCTCATCGTCCTCGCCTTCATCCGCGGCGGCGGCGAGGACGAGAGCCTCGGCCCGCTGAGCCCCATCGCCCTCGGCAGCCTGCTGATCCTCGCCGGCGTCGTGGTCTACGCCCTGGCCGCCTGGCGCCGCCGGGCCGGCGCGAGCACCCCGGAGCCCGGCGAAGGAATCTAAACCTGAGGTCTCTCCATGACCTCGTAAAGAGCCCGGCGATCCGTGATATCCACCAGCCCTCCACCTCCGTCAAAGGAGAGAAGTGGTGGGAGCTCGCGCCGAGTGACGGGTGGAGGCTCCAGCAGGCGCCGAAGTGCTGATTCAACCAGCTCAGGGAGCGTCTTCATAGGGATGGAAAACCATACGGGGCCACCCCTGCGCACGTCAAATCGCAAGCAACGACTGGGGGTGGGGTTGGAAGCCGCCGACGGCCCCACATGCCCGGCGGGCTACAATGCCGCCCGATGGCGCGCATTCATCTTCTCGCTGATCCGCTCATCAACCAGATCGCCGCCGGCGAGGTCGTGGAGCGGCCGGCCGCAGTGGTCAAGGAGCTGATCGAGAACGCTCTCGATGCCGGTGCCACCACCATCGAGGTGCAGCTGGAGTCCGGCGGCAAGGGACGCATCGCGGTGGCCGACGACGGTTGCGGCATGGGGGCGGACGACGCGCTGCTCGCCTTCGATCGCCATGCCACCAGCAAGATCGCGAGCTTTGCCGACCTGGAGCGGGTCGGCACGCTGGGCTTCCGCGGCGAGGCGCTGGCCGCCATCTCCGCGGTGGCGCGGGTGGAGCTGACCACCGCCGAGCGGCCGGGCGAGGGGCACCGCGTGCTGATCGAGGGCGGCAGGGTCCGCCTCGCCGAGCCGCTGGCGCGACCGCGCGGCACCACGCTCGACGTGCGCTCGCTGTTCTTCAACGTGCCGGCGCGCCGCCAGTTCCTCAAGTCCACCGACACCGAGCTGCGCCGCGCGCTGGAGGTGGTGCAGGGCTACGCGCTGGCGCGCCCCGACGTGCGCTGGCGCGTGCAGCACGAGGGGCGCTCGCTGCTCGACGTGCTGCCGGCGCGCGGCGCCGAGGGGCCGCGCCAGCGCATCGCGCAGCTGTTCGGCAACGACCTGGCGGCGCGCCTGTCGCCGGTCGGCGGGGGCGGCAGCGTCGAGCAGGACCACGGCGGCGCCGCGCCGGCGGAGGACGGCCGCGGTGACGAGCTCCCCGACGGCCATGGCGGCGCCGCGGGCGCGCGGCCGGCCGGCGGGCCGCACGGCGGCCAGCAGGTTTCCACGGCCGGGACCTCCGACGACGAGCGCATCTCCGGACTGGTGGGGTCGCCGGAGACGGCGCGCGGGCGGCGCCAGTTCGTCTTCGTCAACCGCCGCCTGCTGCGCGACCGCGCTGTGCTGGCCGTCTTCCACCGCGCGGTGCGCGAGGAGTGGCGGAGCGAGGACGCGCCGGCGCTGTTCCTGTTCATCGACCTGCCGCCCGCGGAGGTGGACGTGAACGTGCACCCGCAGAAGGCCGAGGTGCGCTTCCGCGATCCCCGCCTGCTGGAGCGGGTGGACGCGGCCGTGCGCCGCGGCCTGGCCCTGGCCCGCGGCGAGGTCGCGGCGCCGCTGCGCCCGCCGG
>JASLEW010000441.1 GCA_030150965.1 Thermoanaerobaculia bacterium
GAGCAGCGGCGCGAGCACCGCAGAGTAGCGGTCCAGCCGCTCGCGGAAGGCCGGCTCGTCGCGGTAGAGCCCGGCAGCCATCGCCGGGTACTGCTCGCCCAGCCCCGAGAACAGGAACGCCACCGGCCGGCTCGCGCCGTCGCAGGTCCCGGCGAGCAGCCGCGCGGGATCGCGCGCCGCGAGCGCCTCCCGCGCGTCCTGCGCGTCCCGGCAGACCACCGCCCGCCGGTGCTCGTGACCCTTGCGCCCGGTGGCCAGCGTCGCCGCCACGTCCGCCAGATCCGCCTCGGGATGCGCCGCCAGGTGCGCCACCAGGCGGTCGGTGGCCGCCTCCAGCGCCGTCGGCGTGCGCGCCGACAGCAGCACCGGCTGCCACAGGCGGGAGGACGCGCGCACCGTCCTTTCGAGCGGCGCCGGCGCCTCCCCCGGTGCCACCGCGAGGAGTGCCGCCGCCGCCGGGGCCGGCCCCGTTTCCGGCGCTGCGCGAGCCGGCACCTCTTGCGGCACCCCTGGTGGCGGCGCCTCCTCCAGCACGACGTGCACGTTGGTGCCGCCCAGGCCGAAGCTGCTCACCCCCGCCCGCCGCGGCCCCTCGTCCGCCGGCCACTCGGCCAGCTCGGCGTTGACGTAGAACGGGCTCGCGGCGAAATCGATGCGCGGATTGGGGCGCTCGAAGTGCAGGCTCGCCGGGATCTGGCGGTGCTCCAGGGCGAGCACCGCCTTCAGCAGGCCGGCGATGCCGGCGGCCGAGCCGGCGTGGCCGATGTTGGTCTTGACCGACCCGACGGCGCAGTAGCCGCGCCGCTCGGTGCCGGCGCGGAAGGCCCGCGTCAGCGCCGCGATCTCGATCGGGTCGCCCACCGGCGTGGCGCTGCCGTGCGCCTCGACGTAGGAGATGCTCTCCGGCGACACGCCCGCGGCCGCCTGCGCGGCGACGATCACCTGCGCCTGCCCCTCCTCGGAGGGCGCGGTGAACCCGAGCTTGCCGGCCCCGTCGTTGTTGAGCGCCGAGCCCAGGATGACGGCGTGGATCGGGTCGCCGTCGGCGACCGCCCGGGCGAGAGGCTTGAGCACCACCACCCCGGCGCCGTTGCTGGTGACCGTCCCCTGGGCCCGCGCGTCGAAGGCCCGGTTGTGACCGTCGGGCGAGGAGACGCTCCCCTCCTGATAGACGTACCCCTCGACCTGCGACGAGGAGAGGCTGACTCCACCCGCCAGCGCCAGGCCGCACTCGCCGTCGAGCAGGCTGCGCACCGCCAGGTGCACCGCCACCAGCGAGGTCGAGCAGGCGGTGTTCACCGACAGCGCCGGCCCCTTGAGGTCGAGCTTGTAGGACAGGCGGGTGGCGATGAAGTCCTTGTCGTTGCCGAGGGTCATCTCCATCCCGTCGAGGTCCGGCTGCCCGACCAGGTGCAGCAGGGCGTAGGTGCTGGTGCCGCCGCCGGCAAAGACGCCGATGCGCAACGGCTCGGCCGCCGGGCTGCCCGCGCCGTAGCCGGCGTGCTCCAGCGCCTCGGCGGCGCACTCGAGGAGCACCCGCTGCTGCGGGTCCATGATCTGCGCCTCGCGCGGCGAGATGTCGAAGAAATCGGCGTCGAACAGCTCGGCATCCGCCACCACTCCCCCGGCGGCAACGTAGCCGGGGCTCTGCGACAGCTCGCGGCCGACGCCGGCCCGCGCGAGCTCGGCGGCGGTGAAGAACGAGATCGACTCGACCCCGTCGCGCAGGTTCTGCCAGAAGGCCGCGAGGTCGGGCGCTCCCGGAAAGCGCCCGGCCATGCCGATGATCGCCACCGCCCGGCTTCCCGGCTCCGCTCCAACCCCCGCCGCCGGCGGCATCAGGGCCGCCGGCCAGGCCACCGTCTCGCCCGCCGCGGCCGCCGCCAGCGCGGGCTGCCGCCGCGCCGCCAGCGCCCTGGCGAGGGCGCCCGCGTTGGGGTTGCGGTAGATCTCCAGCAGCGGCACCTCCTCGCCCAGTTCCCGGGAGAGCCGGCTCTGCACCTCGAGCAGCAGCAGCGAGTGCCCGCCCAGGTCGAAGAAGTTGTCGCCGAGCCCGACCCTCTCGATCCCCAGCACCTCGCGGAACACCGCCGCCACCAGCCCCTCCAGGCCGGCCGGCGGCGCCGCCGCGGGCTCCTCCGCCGTCCCCGGCAGCGCCATCTCGGACAGCGCCCGCCGGTCCACCTTGCCGTGGCGCGTGAGCGGCAGCCGCTCCAGGACGACGAACCGGCTCGGCACCATGAAGGCCGGCAGCCGCGCCTCGGCGTGCCGGCGCAGCTCGTCAGGCCGCGGGCCGGCCTCCGCTGCCGCCCCCGGCGCCCCCACCACATAGGCCACCAGCCGCTCGTCGCCCGCGGCGTGACGCCGCACCACGACCGCCGCCGCCTCGACTCCCGGGCAGTCGGCGAGCGCCGCCTCCACCTCCCCGAGCTCGAGGCGGAAACCCCGCAGCTTGACCTGCTGATCCATCCGTCCGAGGAACTCCAGGCGGCCGTCCGCGCGGAACCGGACCCGGTCTCCCGAACGGTAGAGCCGCTCGCCGCGTCCCGCCGGCGACGGCACGAAGCGCTCGGCGGTCAGGTCCGGGCGGCCCAGGTAGCCGCGCGCCAGCCCCGGCCCGCCCAGCCACAGCTCGCCGGTCCCGGCCGGCTCGCCCGGCGAGC
>JASLEW010000466.1 GCA_030150965.1 Thermoanaerobaculia bacterium
GCGGAAGCCGGGGAGCGGCTCACCGTCGGCGGAGGCGAGGCGCATCGCCTGCTCGTCGGTGAGCCAGAGCTTGCCCGCGTCGTTGTCGTCGCCGCAGGCCCAGGCGGAGTCGAGGCCGATGAGGTGCACCGGGAAGGGCAGCGGCAGGCCGCCCGGAGTGCCGGGCGCCAGGGTCCGCCGGTAACCCAGGAGCGGATGGCCCACGGGGGCCGGGTCGAGGTCCGCACGGCCGAGCGCCTCGCGCACCCAGGCCCGGTAGGCGGCCTGACGGGCGAGGACGCCGTCGCGCTGCCGGTCCTTGAATCCGAGCGGCGCACGGCCGCCGGCGAGCCAGGCGGCGGCTTTCGTTCGTGCCGCTTCCGGCAGGTTCTTGCGCAGCGCGCGCCAGGCGCTCTCGCCGGTTCTGCGATCGATGTCGTGGTTGCCCGGCACCGGATAGAACCGGTCCCACCCGAGGCCCAGGCGCGCCAGCACGTCGGCGAAGAAGTCCGTCGCCCGCTCGTACTCGGCCGCCTGGCCCGAGGACGCCGCATCGCCGGTGAAGCAGACGAGGTCGCAGGCGCCCTCGGCCGCCATGACGTCGAGGTTGCGCTTCCAGGCGTCGCCGAGGACGCGGCGCTCGCGCCAGGAGGTTTCGGCCTTCTGATGGAGGTCGGAGAGGTGGAGCAGGGTCAGGGTGTGCTCGGCCATGGCCTTTCAGCTTGCTTTTGCACCGCCATTTTCGCGCAGGAGGAGGTGAGGATACACGGCGGGGTGGAGCCCCGGTAGGAACTGCCGCGGTTGGGGGCCAGAAGGGTGCAAACCTGAATCCTGCCCCCCTATGGCGCCGCACCTCGCTGGCACTCTGGAGCAACGCCGTCCAGATCAGGGCGCGCCGCCTGCTGCCCGAGCGCTCGATCAGCGCGCGGCCCGCGGCCTCGCTTCGCTCACCGGCCCGCCTCCTCCTGCGCCGCCGCCGGGGCCTGCGCCTGGAGGGCCAGGTCTTGATGACCAGCTCGCCTGAGCCGAAGGGCGCCGACCTCGATCTCCGCTGCTGGTCGCCGGTTGTGCTAAACCAGGCGCGGCGGCGGGATGCTGCCCTTCGGTTTCATCAGCGCATGGAGGCGGGCCTTGCTCTCGCCGTACAGCGCGATGATGTTCTCAGGCTCCGAGGCGAGCCACACGAAGCTGTTCCAGGCCAGCGTCGGGAGAGTCCTCTTGAGCGGGGGTTCGTTGCGGTCCATATAGGCAGTGACGAACGCCACGCGATCGTCCTCGATGCCAGCGGCCCGAGAAATCTCAAGCAGCTCGTTGCGCCGGAGCACAGAGATCGGGCCGTCGGTCGCGACCACCTCGACGAAGACGAGCAGCACATGCCCCGTCCGCAGGTCGCCGAGATCGGCCAGGATGATATCGGGCAGGTTCCGGCTGGCGTCGATAGCCAGGCCAATGGATCGCGCCAATGCCTCATCGCGCTCCACCACCTTGTTGCCGCTTTCGCTGAGCCAGATGAGGCCCGGCTCGGAGAGAAAGCGCGACGCGAACTGTTCGATGACGGCCTTGGAGATGACGGAGCTCTTGCCTGCCGAGAGGCGTCGGCTTTCTCCGTTCGGTAGCGTGACGAGCACGCCGGTCGCCTGGCCCCTGCCTGCGCCCGCGCGCACGAGCCGGATGCGGGCGAGCGCCGCAGGGGAGAGGCGTTTGCTGCGCCAGGCTTCTATCGCGGCCTCGAGCGCCTCGCCCTCGAGCGCGGGATCGAAGAGCGCGGCGAAATCCTCGGCCAGCGCGTAGCGAGGCTTGGACGCGGTCGTGGCGACGGTCCGATCCTCGATAGCCGCGCCCACCGGGATGAACCCCTGTCGTAGCGTCTCGTCGCGGATCGACTCGCGGCTGTTGTCGGCGTACCACGGTAGACCGCGCGACACCGAACCGCTCTTGAGGACTGCGTCGGCGTAGTGCAGGCGCTCGGCGTCGGAGCTCAGCTCCGCCTGCTCGTTGCTCATTCGGTAGACCTGCTTTGGTGCCGCAAACCTGCCCGAACCTTCCACGGAACCTACATAGAGCATCGCAAAGACCGTCGCGGCGGCAATGCCACGCGTGCAGTAGTTGCGGTACTCGAAGCCATCCGGAAAAATCGCCAGTAGCCGTTCCTGAACGAAGTCGCGCGCTACGTATGGGGGGAGCGAGATTGTCATGCGTCGCCGTAAAGACGGCTGCAGAGGCGCTCGACATCGGCGCGCGATGGGCCCTCAGCAAGTAGCGCGGTGAGTCCCCGCATGGCCTTTGCGTCGGGGACGGGCATCGCTTCGAGCTCGTAAGCGGAGACAGCGACACTGCCGCTAATGCAACGGAAGGCGCGATCGGCGGCAGCGCTGTTGAGGAACGCCGCGAGCGTCGCCGTGTCCACCTTTGGCGTTCCGCCATCCGGCAGGAGCATGTTGAGGTGGTTTTCGACCGTAACCGCGCCATGCTCCGCGAGAAACGCTGGATCGAGCTCGGCGGCGATCAGCCTGCGCGGCTGCTCCTTTGAGGTCGTGCGCTGCAGCAGCACGCACGGCGTTTTCACCAACAGCCAGCCGTCACCCTCCTGAACGGCGAAGTAGGGAGCGTGATTGCGGCGCGCCGCGCGCAAGGAAAGCCGCCCGTCGGCGCTGACAGCTTCCGCCCAGATGAGAGGCACGGTGCCCTCTCCCGCCCGCTGCCGCAGCTGGCTCTTGTGTCGGTTCCAGACGAGCGGTCCGGTGCTGACGCGGTAGCCCCAATCTCCGATTCTGCCGGGCATGCCGCGCAGGCGCGCTGCGACCGCTTCGGTCTCCTGCGAGCGGGGCAGAATCCACGGCTCCTCGGCGCTTGCTGGCAACGCGACGCTTGCTGCGGGTCGCACCGAAACGACTCCTGCGCTCGCCTCGATGAAGTGAACGCGGGGAGCGCGTGAGGTCGATCCGCGCCGGTAGACGGCCAGCATCGTTTCCTGCAGGACGTCGTCGAACACGCCCTCGCGCTCCTCCACGAAGTCGAGCGAGACGGCGTCGGCCTCCTTGGCGAGCACTGCGCGCAGCCGCTTGAAATACTCGCCGCTGAGGAAGCTCGTCGGCGTCACGTAGGCGACCACGCCGTCGGGCTTTGCCTTGCGGATTGCGAGGTCGAGGAAGACGCCGTAGAGGTTCGCGTGCCCGTACAGGCTGCGCTTGTAGCGTGCGCGTTGCTCGGGAGAGAGAGTCACTCGTCCGTAGGGCGGGTTGCCGATTACGAGATCAAACTCTTCCGGCTCGTGACGTTCCAGCGCATCGCCGATGTCCACGGCCTCAAACAGCTCAGCGCTTGCGCCAAGCGCCAGGTACAGCGTCGAGTCGACGAAGGTCTGCGACACCCAGGCGGCGAAAGGATCGAGCTCGTAGCCGCGCAGCCGCCGGGCGAGGTTGCGTGCGATGAAGCGTTTGTCGCAGCCCTTGAGCGCGTCGAGCATCCGCGAGGCGATCGGGCCCAGGAATGCGCCGCCGCCGCAGGCGGGGTCGAGCGCGTGACAGTTGCGCCAGTCCACTCCCGCTGCCGTCGCCGCGTCGAGCAGGCGGCGGGCCACTGCCGGGGGGGTATAAAAGACACCATGCCGGGCGCGGAAATCCGGGGGGAGCATCGCGGCGTAGGTGCTGCCGATGAAGTACGCGGCATCGTCGGCGCTCATGCTCGCGGCTTCGCCACCGAGCGCTGCGGCGATGGCCGCCACTTCGGCTCTCAAATGCTCCGTTGTGCCAGGCGGGGAACGCATCTCCCGGCCACGGCGTCCGTGAAGCTTGCTCCAGTAGCTTGCCAGCGCCGCAGCGCAAAAGGACTGCGCGTAGCCGATGCGCAGGCGGGGGGGAGAGGACTCGGCGAACTCACGAGCCGCCGATTTAGCGGTCTTGACCTCCGGCAATGGAGCGAAGGGCAGGGACAGCGTGCGGATCTCCGCTCCCTTCCGTGTCGTTCCCCGGCTTCTTCCGTTCATGTCCGTGCTCAGCGCATTTTCATCGGCTTGACAGTACCATACGTCACCCTGCGTGGGCAGCGGCTCAGGCTCAAACTTCTGGATCTGAGGTGGCCCCTGGCGCTGCCTCCCGCCGGCGCCGCAGGGGCCGCCGGCGCCGTGGCCGCCGCCGGCACGGCGCCGGCCGCGGCGCC
>JASLEW010000474.1 GCA_030150965.1 Thermoanaerobaculia bacterium
CCGCCCGCGAGCCGGCCGCTCCGTCCGCCTGCGCGCCGGCCGCTCCAACCGCGCTCGCGCCAACCGCGCCTTCCGCCTTCGCGGCGGCCGAGCCGTCCCCCCGCGCGCCGGCGCGGAGGTGGCGCCGGCAGGCCAGGGCGATGTTCTTCCGCCCCTGGTCGCTCACCCAGACCAGGACGCTCTCGAGCGGCCGGTGCCGGGCCTCGGACACCAGGTCCACCGGGCACTCGGGATCGGGCCGGTCGCAGCCCACGGTCGGCGGCAGGACGCCATGGGCGAGACCCCACAGGGCATTGGCGAGCGCCAGGATACCACCTGCCGCGCCGGCGTTTCCCAGGGCGCCGCTGGCCGCGGTGAGCGGCACGCCGCCGCCGAACAGCTGGCGCGCCACGCGGGCCTCGCGCAGGTCGTCCTCGGGGATGCCCAGGCCCTGGGCGAACAGCGCGTCCGGCCGGGTGCCGCCGCCGGCCAGCGAGGCCAGGGCGGTCCGCGCCGCGCGGCAGAGCGCCGCCTCGGCCGCGGCGCTCCCGGGGGCCGTGGTCTCGCCGGCGCCCAGCAGCTCGGCGTGCACCCGCGCCCCGCGCGCCCGCGCATGGGCGGCGGATTCCAGCACCAGGACCGCCGCCCCGGCGCCGGGCAGGTAGCCCCGGCGCCCCGCGGCGAACGGGCGGCAGGCGACGGCGCGCGGCTCCTCGCCCTCCCACAGACGCCCGCGCAGCGCGTGGTCGATCAGGTGCTCCGGCGACAGCAGCGAATCGGCGCCGCCGGCCAGCGCCAGCTCGGCGGTGCCGGCGCGGATGGCGGCGGCAGCCGCCGCCACCGCCTGCAGGCCGGACACCGCGCCGTTGGCGAAGTTGGCGTTGGGGCCGCGGACGCCGTGCTCGATGGCGATGGCGCAGAGGGCGGCGTTGGGCAGCCCCTTGACGATCAGCAGCGGGTCGACCAGGAAGGTGCCCTGCCGGCCGAAGCGCTCGAAGCTGAAGTCGCCGAGGTCGCCGCCGGCGGCCCGCAGGGCAGGCACGTAGATGTCCGAAGACACCTCGTAGCTGACCGAGCCGAAGTACAGCGCCGCGCCCGCCAGCCGCGGGTCGGCGTCCTCGTCCCCGCCCTCGGGGCGGCGACCGCCGCCGCCCAGGCCGGCGTCGGCCAGGGCCTCGCCGGCCGCCGCCACCGCGTAGGCGCCGCTCGGTTGCAGGAGCTTGCGCAGCATGCGGTTGCGGATGGAGCGCCGGAGGTCGAAGCCCGGTACCGGCACCTGGAAATGGACCGGCAGGCCGCGCCAGCGCGGACCGGCGAGCGGGGCGACGCCGGACTCGCCGGCCAGGAGGCGCGGGAAATGCGCCGCGCCGCCGACGCCCAGCCCGGAGACCACGCCGATCCCGGTCACCAGGACCGGCTCGACGCTCATCCGCCCTCCCAGCGCCGGAGGGCGAGCACGGCGTTCTGGCCGCCGAAGCCGAAGGAGCTCGACAGCGCCGCCGCCACCGCCGCCGGCCGCGCCTCCCGCGGCACGTAGTCGAGATCGCATTGCGGGTCGGGATGGTCGAGGTTGGAGGTCGGCGGCAGCACGCCGCGCTCGAGCGCCAGCACCGTGGCCAGCGCCTCGACGCCGCCGGCGGCGCAGATCAGGTGGCCCAGCTGCGACTTGGTCGAGCTCACCGCCAGGCGCCGCGCGTGCGCGCCGAAGGCCTGCTTGATGGCCAGGGTCTCCAGCCGGTCGTTCTGCGGCGTCGCGGTGCCGTGGGCGTTGATGTAGCCGACCGCCTCCGGCGCCAGGCCGGCGTCGCGCAGCGCCGCGGCGAGGCAGGCGGCGGCGCCGCGCGCCCGCGGCTCGATGTCGGTGAAGCGCCAGGCGTCCGAGGTGGAGCCGTAGCCGGCGATCTCGGCGCGGATGGGCGCCTGCCGCCGCCGGGCATGCCCCAGCTCCTCGAGCACCAGGATCCCGGCGCCCTCGCCCAGCACGAAGCCGTCGCGCCGGGCGTCGAAGGGGCGCGAGGCGGTCGCCGGGTCCGGGTGGTGCGACAGCGCTCCCAGGCGGTCGAAGCCGGCGACGCAGAACATCGACATCATGCTGTCGGCGCCGCCGGTCACCACCAGGTCGAGCTCGCCGCCGCCGATCCTGGCGAACGCTTCGCCGATCGCCTGGGTGGCGGAGGTGCAGGCCGATTGCACGGTGATGCTCGGGCCGCAGAGGCCCAGCCGCGCCGACAGCTCGCCCGACACCGCGCTCAGCAGCAGCTGCGACAGCAGCTCCGGGCGGCTCCGGCAGCGTTCGAGGTGGCTCGGCGTCGACAGCTCCTCGCCGTCGAACATGTGATCGCTCAGGCGGTCCTCCATCACCGGGCTGACGCCGGCGCCGATCACCACCCCGGCGCGGAAGGGATCGAAAGCAGGCGCGGCCGTGCCGGCGGCATCCGCGGCGGCGGCGAGCCCGGCGCCGGCGAACGCCCGCCGCGCGGCCCAGAGCGCGAAGCGCGAGGTGCGGTTGGGCTGCGCCGCGGCCTCCGGGTCGGGCGGCGGCGCGGCGATCTCGGCGCCGATGCGCACCGGGAAGCCGCGGCTGGGGAACTGCTCGATGAAGCCGACGCCGGAGCGGCCGGCGAGCAGCGCCTGCCAGACCTCCTCCACCTCGAAGCCCAGGGAGGTGGCGAGCCCCAGGCCGGTGACCACGACGCGCCGGCGCGCCGGAGCGGCGGTCACAGCAGCACGTCGTCGCCTTCCGGGAGGGGCAGGCGGTGGCCGCAGCGCGAGCAGACCAGCTCCGGCGCGGCCTCCGCGGCGGTGAGGGCGCCGCCGCATTCCGGGCAGGGCGCGGCGAGCAGCCGCTGCTTGGCGGCCAACAGCTCCCCGACCACCCGCACGAAGGTCTCGGCGGTGACCAGCCGTCCCAGCTCGGCGGCGCGCAGGCCCGGCACCAGCCGCGCGGGGTTGGCCTCGGGCATGCGCTGCCGCAGCAGCTCCAGGCCGCGGTCGGTGACCACCCCGTCCACGGTCAACGTCCCCGGGCCGTAGCGCGCCTCGGCGCGCTCGAGCAGGTTGAAGCGCGGCAGGCGGATGCGGAAGTCCCGCTCGAGCATGAACGCGAGGTCGAGGAAATCGAGCGATTCCGCGCCCAGCTCCTCCTCCAGGCTGGCGCCCCATGGAATCTCGGCCTCCTCGCGGTCGAGCGTCCTGGCGATGGCGGCCAGGACGCGGCGCCGCACCTCCGCCTCGCCGGGCGGCGGCGGCGCGGCGGCATCGGGCGCGGCCTCGCCGGCGGCCTCGGCGCCGGTAGCTGCGTCCAGGCGGGATTCCAAACCAGGTTCCGAGCGGGTCTCCAAGCTGGGCTCCGGGCGGGGTTCCAAGCGGTCTCTCCTGGCGGTCAGCTCCCCAGGCCGCCGTCGACGGCCAGGATCGCACCGGTGATGTAGCTGGCCTCGTCGGAAGCCAGGAAGCGCACGGCCCGCGCCACCTCGTCGGGCTCGGCGAAGCGGCCCAGCGGCACGTGCTTCAAGACCTCGTCCGCCGCCAGATGCCGCAGCTCGGCGGTCATCTCGGTGCGGACCAGGCCCGGCGCCACCGCGTTGACGCGGATCCTCTTCTTCGCCAGCTCGACCGCGAGCGTGCGGACCAGACCCTCCACGCCGCTCTTGGCGGCGGCGTAACCGGACAGGCCGGTCGAGCCACGCCGGGCGACGATCGAGGAGATGCAGATGATACTACCGCCGCGGCGCTCCAACATGTGCGGGATGGCCTCCCTGATGCAGTAGAAGGTCCCCGAGAGATCGACGTCCAGGACCTCGCGCCACTCCTCCACCGGGAAGGCCCCCGCCAGCCGGCTGCGCACCACCGCGGCGCAGCACACCAGCAGGTCGAGCCCGCCCAGCTGGGAGGCGGCGAAGGCGACCAGCCGCGCCGCCTCCTCGGGACGGGAGACGTCGGCGCGGTGCGCCACCGCCCGGCCGCCGGCCGCCGCGATGCGCTCCACGACCTCGGCGGCGGCGGCGGCGCGCGTGCGGTAGTTCACCGCCACCGCGGCGCCGTGGCCGGCGAGCTCCAGGGCCACCGCCCGGCCGATGCCGCGCGAGGCGCCGGTCA
>JASLEW010000487.1 GCA_030150965.1 Thermoanaerobaculia bacterium
GCGCCGGGCACCGGCGGCGGCGCTGCGGATCGGCCCGCCGCGGCCGGAACGCCTCCTCCGTCCGGGGCCGCCTTCACGCCGCCGCCGACGACGGCCGGCAGCGACCTCGCCTACGCGATCTACACCTCCGGCTCGACCGGCCAGCCCAAGGGGGCGATGATCGAGCAGCGCGGGATGGTCAACCACCTGGCGCTCAAGATCCTCACCCTGGGGCTCGGCGCCGCCGACCGGGTGGCGCAGACGGCCGCCGCCACCTTCGACATCTCGATCTGGCAGCTGCTGGCCGTCCTGGCGGTGGGCGGCTGCGTCGAGATCCTGGACGACGCGACCGTCGCCGACCCGGAGCGGCTGCTCGACGCCGTCGCGGAGCGCCAGATCACCGTCCTCGAGGTGGTGCCGTCGCAGCTGCGCGTGCTGCTCGAAGCGGTCGCGCGCCGGCCGGGCGGCCTGGCGCTGCCGCACCTGCGCTGGCTGATCCCCAATGCCGAGACGCTGCCGCCCGAGCTGTGCGCCGCGTGGCTGGCCCGCTACCCCGAGGCGCCGATGGTCAACCCCTACGGCGCGACCGAGTGCTCGGACGACATCACGCACGCCGCCATCCGGCGCTGGGAGGCTGGCGCCGGGCCGCGCGTGCCGATCGGCAGGCCGGTGGTGAACATGCGCCTGCACGTGCTCGACCACGTCATGGCGCCGCTGCCCATCGGCGTCCCCGGCGAGCTGTGGATCGGCGGCGCCGGCGTCGGCCGCGGCTACCTGGGCGAGCCGGCGCGCACCGCCGAGACCTTCCTGCCCGACCCCTTCGGCCCGCCCGGCGCGCGCCTCTACCGCACCGGCGACCTCGGCCGGCAGCTCGCCCGGGGGGAATTCGACTTCCTTGGCCGCCGCGACCACCAGGTCAAGGTCAACGGTTTCCGCGTCGAGCCGGGGGAGATCGAGGCCTGCCTGGCCCGGCACCCGGCGGTGCGCGAGAGCGTCGTGCTGGTCGAGCCCCGGCCGAATGCGGGCGCAGCAGCGGCAGTTGCGCCGGTCACGGCGCCGCCGGCCGCGCCGGCGGTGGCCGAGGGCGCCGGCGGCGACCAGCTGGTCGCCTACCTCACCGCACACCCGGGAGCCGACCCCGGTGCCGAGGAGCTGCGCCGCTTCCTCGGCGAGCGCCTCCCCGCCTACATGGTGCCGGGGGTCTTCGTGGTGCTGGAGGCGATGCCGCAGAGCCCCAACGGCAAGATCGACCGCCGCGCCCTGCCCGCCGCCGGCCGCGCCGCCTCGGCCCGGCGGCTATCGGTGGCGCCGGCCTCGGCGGCGCCGCGCACGGCGCTCGAAGCGGAGCTGGCGGGCCTCTGGTGCCAGGTGCTCGGCTGCCCCGCGGTCGGCGTCCACGACAGCTTCTTCGAGATGGGCGGCCATTCGCTGCTCGCCACCACCCTGGTGGCGCGGGTGCGCGAGGCGCTCCAGGTGGAGGTCCCGCTCGCCGCCTTCTTCCGCCAGCCGACCGTGGCGGGGCTGGCCGAGGCGGTGACGGTGGTGCGCCGGAGCGTGGCCGACCTGGAGGCGGCGGGCCGGGGTAGCGGCGGCGAGCGGGAGGAGGGCGAGCTGTGAGCGCGGTCGGCGCCCTCGCCGCCGCCGGCCCGCTCGGCCGGCCGGTCCCCTGCGCCCCGCTTTCCGTCTTCCAGAACACCTGCCAAGTAGCGGTGATAACCATGGAGGATACCCGCGATGAGGAAAACTCAGAGAAAGCTGACGCTCTCCCGCGAAACGCTGGTCGGCCTCGACACGCCGGACGGCCGATTCGAGCTGGCCGTGGTTCTCGGCGGCGCCGGCACCGCCAGCTACACCCAGCTCAAGGAGGACTGCTGCATCAGCAAGACCACCCACTGAAGGAGGAGGTCCCGGCGCCGCCCGGCATGACCGCGCCATCGTCCTGCTCGCCTTGGCGGGCGGCGGCGTCGGCACCGTGCCGCGGCGCTGAGGACCGGCACCGGGAGCGCGCCGCGGGCGGCGGGCGCCGGGAGGGCGGACGGTGAGCGTGCGCGGCACGGAGGCCGGACGCGCCGCGGGCGGGGAGCTGGCGGCGCTCTCCACGGTGCAGTTCCTCTCGCACCTGCACGGCGCCGACGTGCGCCTGTGGGCGGAGGGCGACCGGCTGCGCTTCAGCGCTCCGGCCGGGGGGCTCGACGCCGGCCTGCGCGCGGAGCTCGCCCGGCGCAAGCAGGAGGTGCTCGAGTTCCTGCGCCGTTCGGCCGTGGCCGGCGAGGAGCTGGCGCCGATCGCTCCCGTCCCGCGCGCCGGGCTCCTGCCCACCTCGTTCGCCCAGGAGCGGCTCTGGTTCCTCGACCAGCTCGAGCCGTTCTCCGCCGCCTACACCGTCAGTCCGGCCTTCCGGCTGCGCGGCCGGGTGCATCCCGAGGTGCTGGGGCGCAGCCTGCGCGAGATCGTGCGCCGCCACGAGGTGCTGCGCACCACCTTTGCCAACGCCGCGGGGCGGCCGGTGCAGCGGATCGCACCCGCGCCGGAGGTGCCGCTGCCGGTGATCGACCTGACCGCGGTGCCCGCGGCGGGACGCGAGCCGCACGCCGTGCGGCTGGCGCAGGCGATGGCGGGGGAGCCGTTCGACCTCGCCCGCGGGCCGCTGCTGCGCGTCTCGCTGGTGCGGCTCGCGGCGGACGAGGCGCTCTTCCTGCTCGCCATCCATCACATCGCCTTCGACGGCTGGTCGAGCGCGGTGCTGACGCGCGAGCTGCTCGCCCTGTACGCCGCCTACGACGCCGGCCGTCCCTCGCCCTTGCCCGAGCTGCCCATCCAGTACGCGGACTACGCCGCCTGGCAGCGCCGGCGGCTCAGCGGGGATGCGCTCGCGGCCGAGCTCGGCTACTGGCGCCGGCAGCTCGCGGGCGCCCCGCAGGTGCTCGAGCTGCCGGCCGACCGGCCGCGCCCCG
>JASLEW010000522.1 GCA_030150965.1 Thermoanaerobaculia bacterium
GCTGACGGTGCTCGCGGCCGTCGGCCTGGGGCTCGCCCTGCCGGCGCCGGCGGCGGCGCAGCCGTTCGGCGCCTACGTCCGCTTCAGCGGCAGCGGCGATCCGGCGGTGGGCAACGGCTATCTGGCGGTACCGGACAGCCCGGCGCTCAACCCGTCCACCGCGATCACCCTCGAGGGCTGGGTCAACCTGGCGACCCCGTTCGACGGCTGCCGCAGCCTGATCGGCAAGGACATGGCGCATGGCTATTGGCTGGGCGTCTGCGGCACGGTGGTGAATGCGCAGCTCCGCGGCGGCGGCTCGGGTCATGCCGCCGGCACGGTGCCGCCGGGGCAGTGGACGCACATCGCGGTCACCGACGACGGCCAGACGCAGAGCCACTACATCGACGGCGAGCTCGCCGGCTCCTTCCCGTCCGGCGGCCCGCCGGCCGGCAGCGCGGCGCCGCTCGAGATCGGCGGCGACGTCGCGCTCCCCCTGAGCCCCGACGGTGCGGTGACCGAGGTCCGGCTGTGGAACGTGGCCCGCGGCATCGACGACATCCGCGCCACCATCAACGTCGCCCTGACCGCGCCGCAGCCCGGCCTGGTGGCGGTCTGGAGCCTGGGCAGCAACGGCGCCGACGCGCTCGGCGCCAACAGCGGGACGCTGAGCGGCACCTGGAGCGTCGCCTCCCTGCCGGTGAGCGCTGCCTGCGGCGCCTCGACCTCCGCGGCGCTGTGCCTGGGCTCGGCCTTCGCCATCAGGGCGGGGTGGCGCACCGGCGACGGCCAGACCGGCGCGGCAACGGTGGTGCCGGTCGGCGGCACCGGCTCCGGCCTCTTCTGGTTCTTCAGCCCCGACAACTGGGAGGTGATGGTCAAGGTGATCGACGGCTGCGCGCTCAACGGCGCCTTCTGGGTGCTCTCGGCCGCCACCACCAACGTCTTCTACCGCCTGGAGGTGGTCGAGGTGACCACCGGCATCGCCAAGATCTACTTCAACTACCCCGGCCCGCCGGCGCCGGCCGTCACCGACACCGCGGCCTTCCCCGCGGGGTGCCCCTGAGCCGCCGGATGGCCGCGCGGAGAGATCCACTGGTGGAGCGGAAGATGACATTGGTTGACTTTAGCGGCAATTTTTGTGGATTTCCTGCGCAATTCTCTGCGGAAAGTGATAACCTCCTCCTTCGGGAGGGGGCTGCCATGCTGATCCGCTTCAGATTCTCCAACTTCCGCTCGTTCAAGGACGCCCAGGAGCTGTCGATGGTGGCGGCCGCCCGGGGTGCCGGCTCGATGGGCGCGGGCCTGGACCTCGTGCGTGTCGCCGCCGTCTATGGCGCCAACGCCGCGGGCAAGTCGAACGTCTTCGGGGCGCTGCAGTTCCTGTGCGAGGCGGTGAGGGACTCGCACCGGGTCTGGAGCCGCGACGGGGGCATTCCGCGCGAGCCGTTTCTCCTCGACGAGGAGGGCGAGGCCTCGCCCTCCACGTTCGAGGTCGATTTTCTGCTTGACGGCGTGCGCTACCGCTACGGCTTCGGCGTCGACTCGCGGCGGGTGCTGTTCGAGCGGCTCGATGCCTGGCCCGCCGGGCGCCGCCAGCTCTGGTTCATCCGCCGGACGCCGGAGGCGGCCGGTTTCGAGCTCGGCAAGAGCCTGAAGGGCAACAACCGGCTGATGGCCGGACTGGTGCGCGGCAACAGCCTGTTCCTCTCGGTCGCGGCCGAGAACAACCACGCGATGCTGTCTCCGGTCTGGTCGTGGCTTGCCGGGCGGTTGCGGTTCTCCGCCGCCGAGAACCAGGCGGCGCGAACCGCCCTGACCGTCAGGCTGCTGGCGTCCCGCAGGAAGGCGATCGCCGGCCTCATCCGCCTGGCCGACCTGGATGTCGTCGATCTCGCTCCGCGGGATGCCGTCCTGCCGGCGTGGCCAGGCCACGGATGGGACCTGCCTCCGGCGCAGGAGGTCTGCGAGGTCGGGAGTGCGCCGGACGCCCTTGCCACCCCCACGATCGAGGTGCGCCATGCGGCCGGCGCTGGCGGAGGTGCCCGTGGTTCGGTGCTGCCGCTCGAAAGGGAGTCGCGCGGCACCAGGGCCTGGCTGGCCCTGGCCGGCCCGCTGCTGCACGTCCTCGAAAGCGGCTCCGTGCTCTGTGCCGACGAGCTCGGCGCCAGCCTCCATCCACGGCTCACCGGCGAGCTGATTCGCCTCTTCGGCGACCCCAGGCGCAACCCCAACGGCGCCCAGCTCCTCTTCAACACCCACGACACGGCGCTGCTCGGGAACCTCTTCGGCGAGGCGCTGCGGCGCGACCAGGTCTGGCTGGTGGAGAAGGACGAGATCGGCGCCACGCGCCTCTATCCTCTGACCGACTTCAAGCCGCGCAAGGACGAGAACCTTCAGCGGGGCTACCTGCAGGGGCGCTACGGCGCGATCCCCTTCATCCCGGCCGCCGACAGCCAGGTGGACCATGCCGAGGAGAGCTGAAGGGAGACGCTCCGCCGCCGGGATCGGCGCGCGGGCATTCCGGCCAGCGTCCGCCAAATTGAGATTTCGCGATCTCCGGCGCCAGCCGCCGCGGTGCGAGCCGAGGCCGCGATTCCTCATCCTCTGCGAGGGCAGGCGCACCGAGCCGGCCTATTTCCGCGACCTGGCGGCGGACCTGCGCCATCCCCTCGTCGCCCTGGAGATCGAGGACGAGGGCGGCACACCCAAGACCCTGGTCGAGAGGGCCGCCAGGCGGAAGCGTCAGGCCGACCGGGCAGCCCGCTCGCGGCGGGATGCCTTCCTGCGATTCGACGAGGTGTGGTGCGTGTTCGACGTGGACGAGCACCCGCACCTTGCGGCGGCGCGCCAGCAGGCCATGGACAACGGGATCCGCCTGGCGGTCTCGAATCCCAGCTTCGAGCTCTGGGCGCTGCTGCATTTCCAGGCGCAAACCGCGTACCTCGATCGGCAGGCGGCCCGCACCCGCCTCCAGGCGTACCTCCCCGGCTACCGGAAGCTGATTCCCTTCGAGCGCCTCAGATCGCTCTACCGGGTGGCGGTGAACCGGGCCCTCCACCTCGAGCGGCGCTGCGAGTCCGCGGGCATGGCCGGGGGCAATCCCTCCACGGGCGTCCACCTGCTGACCGAGCGCCTGCATGAGACCAGGAGGATCTCCTGATCCGCCGCCGGGGCGGGCGCCGGCATGACTCAACCGCGCGCCTGCCGGGCGCGGCGGCGGCCGGAGGTTACGGCGACCAGACCTTGTCGCGGGCGCGCCCCTCCTGCTTGCTGCGGTAGAGCGCCTGGTCGGCGTGGTGCGTGACCTCGGAAAGGGTCCGGCCGTGCTTGGGGAAGGCGGCGATGCCCATCGACACCGAGATCGGCAGCACGGTGCCGGCGGCGAGCCGCAGCGGGTGCTCGCCGAGATAGGTGCGCACGCGCCGGCAGTAGGCCATGGCGCCGGCCTCCGAGGCGCTGGCCAGGCGCACGATGAACTCGTCGCCGCCGACGCGCGAGCAGAGATCGTCGCCGCTGCGCGCGGCGCTGCGGATGGCGTCGGCGACCGTGCGGATGAGGTCGGAGCCCACGGCGTGGCCGTGCGTGTCGTTGACCGTCTTCAGGTGGTCGGCGTCCACCATGACGATGGTGTAGAAGCCGCCGAGCTTGCCGCGCAGGTCGGAGGCGATGGTGAAGTAGCGCAGGTTGGGGAGGTCGGTCAGCGCATCGGTGTGCGCGGCGAGGAAAAGCGATTGGTGGAGGCTGGCGCCGAGCGTCCCGGACTCGGCCGAGAAATAGGCCACCAGCCAGACGCCGGCGAGCGGCCAGACGAGATTGCCGCTGAGCATCAGCCAGTTCCAGCTCAGCCGGCGGCCGGTGGTGGTGCCGGCGCCGAGCGGCAGGATGACGCCCAGGATCAGCAGGGTGATGACGATCGCCTTGCCGTAGGTCTGGCGGCGGCTGGTGCTCGGCGTGGCGGCGTAGAGGACGACGTAGTAGAGGAAGAAGAAAGGGCTGACCGTGGCGCCGGTGAACAGCACCACCGCGGTGATCCAGGCGAGGTCGATGCCGTTCTCGGCCCACATCCGCTCCTCGACGCTGAAGCGGGCGAGGAGCCGCGAGTGCAGGGCCAGGGTGTAGAGCACCATGACCGCGGCGAGCACCAGGAGGGTGCCGAAGTCGGAGTCCAGCCGGACTCCGCCCGAGAGCACCGCCGAGAGCGTAACCCCTTGTGACAGAAGCGCGTAGAGCACGACGAGCGCGGCGGCCAGCCAGTGCAGGTTGCGCACCAGCTGCGAATACGAGTGGAAGCGCTCGCGGTCGATCGCCGTCAGTACGCTCGGGCTCTCCAGGGTACGGAGGGCGGTCTTGGGGGGGACCATGGGGCCTCTTTGGACGGCGGCGAGTATAGCAAGCCCGCGCCCGGCCCGTGGGCTAGAATCACCCGGGGCCGCGGCGCGGCGCCGCGGCCCGCCGCCGTCTCCCAGGAGACCGCCATGTTCAATCGGATCGCCCGCCTCTTCAAGTCCTGGCTCGGCTTCTTCGTCTCCTTTGCCGAGGACCCGGAGGTGATGCTGCAGCAGTCGATCGAGGAGATGCGCAACACGCTGCCCAAGCTGAACCAGGTGCTGGTGACGACGCGCGCCACCGCCATCCGCCTCGAGCAGGAGAAGGACGACCTGGAGCGCAAGGACAAGCAGCTCACCGCGGCGATCCAGGCGGCGCTCAAGGAGGGCAGCGCCGAGGCGCGCCGGATCGCCGAGGAGAACGCCATGACCCTGCAGCAGGTGCGGCAGGACCTGGCGCAGACGCGCGACCAGCTGACCGCCGCCAACCAGGCGTTCGAGAGCGCGCAGTTGTCGGTCGAGGACATCAAGGCGAAGCTGCGCGAGAAGATCGAGCAGAGCCGCCGCGCCATCCAGGAGTCGAAGAAGGCCGCGGTGATGCGGCAGGCCGCCTCGGCGCTCTCCGAGCTCGACACCTACGACACCGGCGCCACCACCGACAAGTACCTGGACCAGATCAAGCAGCGCTCGGCCGAGGCCAAGGCGGCGGTCGAGGTGGCGACCGGCGGCTCCAACCTGGACCGCATCAAGACCGAGCACCGGGTGCGCCAGCTCCAGGCGCAGTCGATCCTGGCCGAGTTCGAGACCGAGATGGGCCTCAGGAAGCCCGACGCCACGCGCGAGGCGGCGCCCTTTCCGACCGCCGCCCCGGCCACCGCCGCCAACACCGCGCCGGCCGTTCCCGAGCAGACCCGGGAAGGCGGCTGATGGCGCCGCTGTCCGCCGCCTTCCTGGCCACCCTGCCGGGTTGGGCCGCCGAGCTGGTGCGGGCGATCGCGGCCAAGCAGGCCAACGTCTTCATCCTGCACGGCATGGTCGCCGACCTGGTGCCGGCGGGCGCCGGCGGCGCCGGGGCCCCGCGCTTCCTGGTCCTGGAGGACTTCCTGCAGCAGGAGCTCTTCGCCTCCTGGCCGTCGATCCTCACCTACAACCGCGCCGAGGGGCTCGGTTTCGCCAGCGCGCCGGCGCGCGGCCATTTCCAGGAGCGGCTGCGCGCCTACGACGCGGTGCACGGCACCTCCTGGTCGCAGGGGCTGCCGCGGGACCCGCTCAACTGCTTCGCCCTGCTCGACTCGTACTTCCGCGCCGCGGCCGGGGCGGTGCCGGCGCGCCCGGTCGTCCTGCTGCTGCCGTTCGCCGAGACCCTGGCGCCGGCGGCCGAGGCGGCCTACCGCACCGCGGAGGACCGGGCGGTGGTGGTCTACCTGCGGCGCTGGGCGCAGGACCCGGTGCTGCTGGCGAAGAACGTCGTCCTGGTGTTGATCACCGAGAGCCTGGCCGACCTCGACCCGCAGCTGCGCCGGGCGCAGGCGTCGCGCGACGTCGAGATCCAGCGCCCGGACGAGGCCGAGCGGCTGGCCTATCTCGCCGCCGCGCGCCCGGCCTCCTGGTACGCCGAGCGCTCGCGGCTGGCCGCGCCGGCGCTGGCCCAGCTCACCGCCGGCATGAGCCGCGCCCAGCTCGGCCAGCTGCTCGACGGCGCCGACGCCGATGACGATGCCGGCAGCGGCGCCGGCGGTGGCCGGTCCCTCACCCAGGAGCGGGTGCGCGGCGCCAAGAAGCTGGCGATCGAGGCCGAGGGCCTGGGGCTGCTCGAATACGTCGAGCCGCGCTTCGACCTGTCGATGGTCGCCGGCATGCCGGCGGTCAAGGAGCGGCTGCGCCGCGCGGCGCGGGCGATCGCCCGCGGCAACAGCGCGGCGGTGCCGATGGGCTACCTGATCTGCGGCCCGGTGGGCAGCTCGAAGAGCTTCCTGGTGGAGTGCTTCGTCAAGGAGATCGGCATCCCCTGCGTGAAGCTCAGGAACTTCCGCTCGATGTGGGTGGGCTCGACCGAGGCCAACCTGGAGCGGCTGCTCAAGATCCTCGCCGCGCTGACGCCGGTGGGGGTGGTGATCGACGAGGCCGACGCGGCGCTCGGCAACCGCGAGGCGCAGGGCGATTCGGGGACGCAGAACCGGGTCTTCGCCCAGCTCGCCGCCTTCATGGGCGACACGCGCCACCGCGGCCAGATCCTCTGGTTCCTCATCACCGCCCGCCCCGACCTGCTGCCGATCGACCTCAAGCGCCAGGGGCGGGCCGAGGAGCACATCCCGCTCTTCTATCCCGAGAGCGCCGAGGAGTACGACGAGATCTTCCAGGTGCTGCGGCGCAAGCTCGGGATCGCGACGCCGGTCGCGCGCCTGTCGGAGGTCGCCTCGGAGGCGCAGCTGCTCGGCCTCTCGGGGTCCGACCTGGAGGCGGTGCTGGTGCGCGCGGCGTTGGAGTCCGAGGGGTCGTCCGAAGCATCGTCCGAGGGGTCGTCCGAAGCGCCGTCCGAGGGGTCGTCCGAAGCATCGTCGGAGGGGTCGTCCGAAGCGTCGTCCAAAGCGTGGTCCGCGGCAGCGGCAGAGGCGTCGGCCCCAGCGGCCCTCGGCACGGCGCCGCCGGCCGATCCCCCGGGCCCGGCGGCCGTCGCGCCCGCGGCAGCCCGGGCGGCCAACGGCGTGGTGAGCGCCGAGCACCTGCGCCGCGCCCTGGCCGACTTCATCCCGCCGGCCAACTCCCAGGAGCGCGAGCTGCAGGTCCTCTACGCGGTCCTCGAATCGACCAGCCGCGAGCTCCTCCCCGCGGCCTACCGCGACCTCGACCGCGGCGCCGTGCAGGCGCGCGTCAACGAGCTGCGCCTGGAGCTGCGCCTGGCGTGAGCAGGCGTCCCCGGACCGGACATCCGTGTTTGGCGGCGCGGATCGGACCTCTGTCGCACGTGGCGGGCGGAGGTTGCCAGGACGCGGACCGACGGTGGGGTAGACTGTCGGCCGTCAGGCCATCCGGACCGTGGCGAGCGCGGGTGCTCAGGCCGGCGGCCGTCGAGCAGGAAGCCGCCGCCGCGCGCGACATGCGGCAGGCGCTTCGGCGGTTACCCGAGACAGTGGCTTGAGGTGACAGTATGGCGGACCTGGAGATCACCGAGATCAGCCAGCAGCAGCGGGACATCGTCCTCAGCCTGCCCGAGGGGCACTTCCGGAGCAACGGCCGCTAGACCTCAGCGCAGTGCGCCATCGATCACCTGGAGGACTCTCCGCGAACCATGCGCCAGCCCATCGTTACGTCGTCCGCCGAATGGCCTCTCGACCCTCACCCGGCGCCGTCGGCTCGCCGTTGCCGGGCCGTGGCGCGCGCTTGCGCGGCCGGCGGTAGCAGCCCGCGGGATCCGGGGGCGTTGCTCGCCGTTCCGGCGGTATGGCTGACGCTCACCCTCATGCTGCTGGCCGCGCCGGCCCTGCTGAGCGCCCAGGCCGCCGCGGGCACGGCCCCGGGTGGTGGCGCCGCCGCCGTGCCCGGCGGCGGCGGGCGCAAGCTGGTCATCCTGGGCTTCGACGGGGCCGACGCCAAGCTCACCCAGCAATGGATGGATGCTGGCAAGCTCCCGCACCTCGCGGCGCTGCGCCGCGACGGCAGCTTCGCGCCCCTGCTGTCGACCATCCCGTCGCAGACGCCGGTTTCCTGGTCCACCTTCTCGACCGGCCTCAACCCCGGCCGCCACGGCATCTTCGATTTTCTCAAGCGCGATCCGCAGACCTATCACCCGAGCTTCGCCGCCTTCGACGAGAAAAAGGAACCCTTTCTCTGGGGCAGCGCCAACGGCCCGGTGGCCGGCGGCATCGCCGGCGCGGCGCTCTTTCTCCTCGCCTGGCTGGTCGCCGCGCTGGTGCGGCGCCGCCTGC
>JASLEW010000073.1 GCA_030150965.1 Thermoanaerobaculia bacterium
AGCGTTTGCGCGTTGCGGGAGGGGGGTCGGCTCGCACCTCCTTTTAACGCCGCCGAGGGGACAACCCGCGCCCCGGCCCTCCGTCGTGGTGACGCGGGCGAGGTTTCGGTCCGGCTGTGGACGCTGGGATGGCGCGCGGGCGGTCCCTTCCTTTTATATATGCCGTCGAGCGCTCCGGGTGGGGCTACTGCTGGGCGGCGAGGACTTGCTCCAGGAGAGCGAGGGCGTGGTTGAGCTGGCCTACGGTGATGGTCAGGGGGGGCACCAGCTGGACCACGGTTCCGGTTGGACCTCCGGCCAGGAGGAGGAGGCCCCGGCGGCGGGCGGCTGTTACCAGGTTGGCGGCGGCGGCTTGGGTGCTCAGCTCGACTCCCCAGAGGAGGCCTCGGCCTCGGGTGGTGGCGACCTGCGGGTACAGGGTTGGCCAGCGGGCCAGGCGGATGGCCAGGCGGTTGCCCAGGCGGTTGGCCCGAGCGGGGAGGTGGCGGGCCTCCAGGACGTCCAGGACCGCCAGGGCCGCGGCGCAGGACAGGGGGTTCGCCAGGAAGGTCGAGGTGTGCAGGGCTTCTCCCGGGGTGCTCCAGACGGAGAAGAGGCGGCGGGAGGCGAGGACCGCGGCGATCGGCAGGCCTCCTCCCAGGGCCTTGCCGCAGCAGAGGAGGTCCGGCTGGAGGTTCTCGGCCTGGCAGGCGAAGAGGCTGCCGGTGCGGCCGAAGCCGGTGAGGATCTCGTCGGCGATGAGCAGGGTCCCCGACTGGCGGCAGAGGCGGGCCAGTGCGGCGAGCCAGCCCGGTGGCGGGAGGAGGACTCCTTCGCGGCCGACGATCGGCTCCACGATCAGCGCCCCGGCGGGACCCTCGGGGCCGGCGAGGGAAGCGGCCAGGTCCTCGGGTGGACAGCCGAAGGGGAGGCGCCTCACGTGCGGGTGGAGGTGGGCCGCGAACGGGGCGCGGAACTCGGGACGCGAGGTGACGGAGAGGGCGCCCAGGGTCAGGCCGTGGTAGGAGGGCGAGAAGGCGACGATGCCCGGGCGGCCGGTCGCGGCGAGGGCCGTCTTCAGGGCGATCTCGACCGCCTCGGCGCCCGAGGTGGCGAAGAAGACCTGGGGCTCCTGGGCGGGGGCCTCCCCCTCGGCCTCTGGCCCTGCCGCCGGCTCCGCGCTGCCGGCGTCCGCGGGGATCTTGGAGGAAGTGGACGGCGTGGCGGGCGTTTCCGGTGCCGCCGGCAGGGATGAGCGCCCCGGCGCCAGGACCGGGGCGGCCAGCTGCGCCAGGCGGGCCGCGAGCTCGATCCTGCCGGGATGCGCGTGCACGTCGCCCAGGCCGTGGAGAAGGATGCGGGTCTGGCGGCGCACCGCGGCGGCAACGCGCGGATGGCGGTGGCCCACGGCGGCGACGCCGAAGCCGGAGGTGAGATCCAGATAGCGGTTGCCGTCCACGTCCCAGACGTTGGCGCCCTGGGCGGCCTGCCAGACGATGGGCGGCTCCGCGCCTCCCGCGCCCGCGCCTTCATCCGGGATCGGCAGGGTGTTGACGCCGGGGGCCTCGCAGCGGCCGAGGGCGCGCGCCAGGCCGCGCGAGCGCGGACCCGGCGGCGGGACGACGATGTCCGGCAGCAGGCCGCCGCGGCTCACATCTCGCGCCGGCCGGCGAGCGAACGCGCCAGGGTCACCTCGTCGGTGTACTCGATGTCGCCGCCGACCGGCATGCCGAAGGCCAGGCGGGTGACGCGGATGCCGCGCGGCTTGAGCAGGCGCGCCAGGTAGAGCGCGGTGGCCTCGCCCTCGACGTTGGGGTTGGTGGCGAGGACGATCTCCGCCACCCCTTCGAGGCGCGAGATGAGGCCGGGGATCGCCAGCCGGTCGGGGCCGACGCCGCGGTGGGGCGAGAGGGCTCCCAGGAGGACGTGATACAGGCCGCGGTACTCGCCGGTGCGCTCGATCGGCGTGATGTTGAACGGCTCCTCCACGACGCAGATCTGGCCGCGGTCGCGCTGCGCGTCGGAGCAGAAACGGCAGGGATCGACGGCGGTGATCGAGTTGCAGAGCGAGCAGTGGAACAGCTTCTCCTTGACCTCGACGATCGAGTGGGCGAGCGCCTGGGCCTCCGCGGCGGAGACCTTGAGCAGGTGATGGGCCAGGCGCGATGCGGTCTTGGGACCGATCCCCGGCAGCCGCGACAGCTCGCCCACCAGGCGTGCCAGCGGATCGGCCGGGGGGCGCCGGATCTCGGGACTGGTCATGCCGGCAGGTGCGCTCAGAACAGGCCGGGCATGCCGGTGGCCAGGGCCCCCAGCCGTCCCTGCATGGTCTCCTCGACCTTGCGGCCGGCCTCGTTGACCGCCGCCACGATGAGGTCCTCGAGGATCGAGGGATCGTCCTTGTCCATCGCCTCGGGATCGATCTTGACCGAGACCAGCTGCTTGTGGCCGCTCATGCGGACCGACACCATGCCGCCGCCGACGCTGGCCTCGACCACGGTCTCGGCAAGCTCCTTCTGCATGCGCTCCTGCATCTGCTGCGCCTGCTTCATCAGTTTCTGCATGCTGCTCATGTCATTCCTCTCTCAAGCCTGGGCGTTCCTCGACGGCCTCGATCCTGCCGCCGAAGATATCGAGCAACGTCTGTACCGCGGGGTTGTTGAGCGCGACGGCCTCCGCCGGCGGCTCCGCCGCGGCGGCCACGGCCCCGGCGCCGGCCTGGGCGCCGGCGGCCGGCAGCGCTCCCTCGGCGAAGTCCCAGGCGACGCCGGCGCCCCAGACCTTGGCCACCGCCTCGCCGAGCGCCTCGCGGTTGGACTGCTGGCGCAGGCGCGAGCTCAGGTAGGCGTCGCCCGGCGGCACCGTGATCTGCAAGCGGCCATCCGCGAAGCGGATCGCCGCCGCCTCCAGGTGCGCGGCAAGGGGCTGCTTGCGGGCGCTCACCTCGTCGAGGAACGCCTGGATGCCGTCCTTGGCGGCGCCGGCGGCGCCGGCCAGACCGGCGAGGCTGGGGGCGCTGGCGGGGACAGTGGTG
>JASLEW010000534.1 GCA_030150965.1 Thermoanaerobaculia bacterium
CGACCGGCAGCCGGCCGGCAGGCCCGGCCGCCCGGCCGGCCGGCGGGGCGGCCTGCGCCAGCGCCTGGAGCTGCTCGGCATGCACCACGTCGAAGGGCCGCGCGGCGAGCAGCCGCAGCACCCGCCGCCGCACCGCCGCCACGGTGTGCCGCGCGATCGACCAGGGCCGCCCGCCGAGCGTGGCGCCGGCAAGCGTCCGCACGGCCCCCGCCGGACCGGCCGCCACCAGCTCCGGCTCGCAGCAGCCGCGGAGCGCCTCGGCCACCGCCTCCAGGGCGAAGCGGCGGGGATCGACCGGGGCCACCAGCACCGGCCGCACGCCCAGGGCCGCCAGCCCTTCGAGGGTGCGCAGCAGCAGCAGCCGGCCGCCGTCGACCGGCGGCCAGGGCGCCTTGGTGGCCACCGCCAGGACCCGCACGCCGCGGTTCATATCAGCTTTCGCCGCCTCGCCCCGCCCCGCGCCGGCGCCGGCCCGAGGCGTCCCGCGCGGCCCGTGGCGCTTCTTTTCGCCGTTCAAGCACGGTTGATAGTGAAGAGCCCGCGAACGGATCGCCGGGCTGCGCTCGAAGACCCCAGGAGGTACGCGATGAGAACCTGGCGCCTGCTCCGCCTCTCCGCCGTGCTGCTGCTGATCGCCGCGGCCCTCGGCCTGCCCGCCCGGGCGCGGGCGATCCCCCCGCCCAACTGCCTCTTCGTCGGCCAGGAGTGCGTGAGCTGCGGCATCGGCTGCGCCAAGCTCTGCAACGACTACGCCTGCGACGACGGCAGCGAGGAGCAGACCTGCGGCAGCTGCAACTGCATCGAGGGGTGCACGGTCTACTGAGCGCCGGCCTCACCGCCGCGCCGCGCCGCCCCGGCTGGCTCAGCGGCCCGCGGACTCGCCCGGGCGGCTGGCCTCGAAGAGGAACCAGGTGCGCCGCTCGGCCTCGTCGATCCAGGTCTCGATCAGGCTGGCGCTCGCCACGTCGCCGCGCTCGTCGCAGAGGCCGTGCGCCGAGCGCAGGTGGGCGACCAGCTCCTGGTTGTCGCCCCGCAGCTCGGCCAACATGTCGAGCGGCGTGACGTAGTCGGCGTCGTTGTCGAGCACGCGCTGCAGGCGGCTGATGTGGCCGATCGAGCGCACGGTCGTGCCGCCGATCTTGCGCACCCGCTCGGCGAGGTCGTCGGTGGTGGCGAAGATCTGGTCGGCATGCTCGTCGAGCAGCAGGTGGTAGTCGCGGAAGTGCGGCCCCGACATGTGCCAGTGGAAGTTCTTGGTCTTGAGGTACAGCGCGAACATGTCGGCCAGCAAGAGGTTGAGCGCCCCCGAGATCTCCGCCACCGCCGCGCTCGACAGATCGGTCGGCGTATCCAGCGACACCGTCTTGCGCGCCTTTGCACCCTTGGTGCTTTTCATCCTGCTCCCTCCTTGCGGCTGAGTCCGGCCGGCGAAGGCGCCGGCCCGGAGGCCGAACTGTATCGCGAGGCGGCCGGCGAAGGCGCTGTCCGCCGGCGCCGGATGCCAGGAGATCCCGGGGCGCCCACCGCCTCCGGGCGCCGGGGCTGCGGCCACGGGAGCGGCTGGAGCCGTGGCGGGAGCCGTGCCGTGCCCGTCCCCGCGGCCGGCTGAAGGACCGGCGGGTCCGGCCGGCCCGGTCCGCGGCGGCCCGGCGTGCCGGCACGGCGCGCGTCTTCCGTCTAACTGGATGGGATGCACGCCGCCACCTCCGCCGCCACCCCCTGGGGGGTCGAGGCCCGCCTGGTCCAGGTCGAGGTGGACACCCAGCCCGGGCTGCCGCAGGTCCACATGGTCGGCCTCCCCGACACGGCGGTGCGCGAGAGCCGCGAGCGCGTGCGGTCGGCGATCCGCAGCTGCGGGTTCCAGCTCGAGCCGCGCGCGGTGACCATCAACCTCGCCCCCGCCGACCTGCGCAAGGAGGGCAACCACCTCGACCTCGCCATCGCCCTGACGATGCTGGCGAGCGCCGGGCGGCTGCCGCAGGCGGCGCTCGACGGGCGCCTCTTCTGCGGCGAGCTGGGGCTCGACGGCGCGGTCCGTCCGGTGCGCGGCGGCCTGGCGGTGGCCGATCTCGGGGCCAGCCGCGGGCTGCGCGAGATCCTGTTGCCGGCGGCCAACGCCGCCGAGGCGTCGGCCCTCGCGGCGGTGCGGGTCATCGCCGTCCGCACCCTGGCCGAGGCCATCGGGCACGTGACCGGCGCCGCGGTCCTCGCCCCGGCCGCTCCCCCGCCGTTCGCCGGCGGCGCGGCGGCCGGCCCGGTGCCCGACCTCGCCGACGTGCGCGGCCAGGCGATCGCCAAGCGCAGCCTGGAGATCGCCGCCGCCGGCGGCCACAACCTGCTGTTCCTCGGCCCGCCGGGGACCGGCAAGACGATGCTGGCCCGGTGCCTCCCCGGCCTGCTGCCGCCGCTCACCCAGCGCGAGGCCATCGAGGTCACCAAGATCCAGTCGGTGGCGGCCGAGGAGCCGCCCGCGGGGCTGGTGCGCCACCGTCCCTTCCGCAGCCCCCATCCCGGAATCAGCACCGCCGGCATGGTCGGCGGCGGCTCCAACCCGCGACCCGGCGAGGCCAGCCTGGCCCATCTCGGCGTGCTCTTCCTCGACGAGCTGCCGGAGTTCCGGCGCGACACCCTGGAGGCCCTGCGCCAGCCCCTGGAGGAGGGGATCGTCCAGATCAGCCGGGCGCGCTGGCGGGTGCACTACCCGGCCCGTTTCTCGCTTCTTGCCGCGCTCAATCCGTGCCCGTGCGGGTACCTGGGCGATGCCCGGCACAGCTGCAGCTGTCTGGCGCCGGCGATCGAGCGCTACCGCTCCCGCCTCTCGGGGCCGCTGCTCGACCGTATCGACCTGCACGTCGAGCTGCCCGCGATCTCGCTCCAGGAGCTGCGCGGCGGCCCCGGCGAGCCCTCCGCCGTGGTCGCCGGCCGCATCGCCTGCGCCCGCGCCCGCCAGCTCGCCCGCTTCGGCGCCGACTCTCCCAACCCGGTCAACGCGGCGATGGCGGCGGAAGACCTGCAGCGCCACTGCCCCCTGGACGCCGCCGGCCGCCGGCTCCTCGACCAGGCCTTCCAGGACCTCGGCCTGTCGCTGCGCGCCCTCGACCGGGTCCGCAAGGTGGCGCGCACCTTGGCCGACCTCGAAGGCGACCCGCGCCTCGGCTCCGAGCACCTGGCCGAGGCCATCCAGTACCGCGCCCTGGACCGCAGGCCGCGCGGCTGAGGCCGTGCACCTCCCCGGCCACCGACATCCAAACATGGGATATCAAAGGATCTGGTTCGAGAATTCCCGTTGCCGCAGGCGTGATGAAAATCTCTTTTGGCAGAGCTTTGTGTCGATCAAAACAAAACCCATCCATACCCTCGAATATCGCCAGATGATCGCCAGCTTGCGTGCAGCCAGGGAGGAGGCCGGGCTCACCCAGGCGGAGGTGGCGGCATACTTCGAACGGCCTCAGTCCTTCATCTCCAAGTGCGAGTCCGGAGAGCGCCGCATCGACCCGACCGAGCTGCGGACGTTCGCCCGGCTCTACCGCAAACCGGTCTCCTACTTTCTGGAGGAGAGGGCGGCTGCCACGATGGAGCTGGCGAAGGGCCCGTGAGCACCGCTCGCACTAAATACCCTTGCCGGTATTCAGCCAAGAGGGGCAGGAGGACCGCCGGCGGCACGTTCGTGTCGAAAGCGTCACGCTCCACCCGGGCTCCGGCACGCTTAAGTGTAGGACGCCATCATGCGATTGCTGCCATGCTTAAAGAAAGACGGCCAGGAGTCCGCATGCGCCGATGGCCATCATTCGACAAATCGACGACAAATACCGGAATCACCCGGCCGAGGACCACGGATCGGCATGGATTCACGAAATCCGTCGTTGACTTTCAGCAATCGGCTCGCTAGCCTTCGCTCAGTTGAGACCATGCTTTTCAACTTGGAGCCAATGCCTTGCAGCGAGAAACGCAGGAAGAAGGCACCGGGCGTCCGCGGAGAGTTCGGCATGCAGAGGCGGCACGGCAGGAAGGCGCCCGCATCCGATCGAACAATTTGGTCATCCTGGTGTCTGCCAGCACGGCGGCACCGTTCGATGCGGATTGGCTGAAAGGAGGGATGCGTTGACTCTATTCTTGCTCGCCTGCAACCTGATCTACCACCTCATCGCGCCTCAGGGCGCCCTGCCCGGAGGGAGTTCGTCCGCGCACTCGCGTGGAGCCGTCGTCTCCGGCGGCTCCACGATCATCCCGGACGGCGGCTCATAGCTGGCCTCGCAGACCGGAGGAGAACCTACCATGGGCGCAAGCACCATCGAACCGGACAACCGCAAGTCACTTTCCTGACGGCGGAGCCGGAGACCGAGCGGCGAGGGAGGCCGAGTAGAACCGGGCCTCCTTCTGTTGCTGCTCGGTGAGGTTGGCTGAGAGGAGGCCGGTGGCAATGGCCCGCGCCTCCTCTCTTTCCTTGGCATCGTTGCCGTAGCGCAAGACCGCCCTGCAATAGGTCAGGAGCCACGCGGGGATGCCGAACTCGTCTCCCGCGTCGCGCAGCACCCGCGCCTTTTCCAGCAGGTAGCGGCCCTTTCCCGGGTCGCCATGGATCGATCCATAGTAGACGTAGCAGTTGAGACCCATGAGCATGGCCGGGCGGTCGCCCGCCTTCTTGAGCAGCTGGTAGCCGTCCCGACAGTGGATGACCGCCTCGGCCAACCGGTCCCGGTGGACGGGCTCCATCTGGTCGGGCTCGGAGCTCAGCTCGCCGATGGCGAAACCGAGCATCGAGATCACCCGGCCACGCATCAGCAGCTCGAGCCTGTCGATCCGCTCCCGTATGTCTTCCTCGACCTCACGCCTGACCGTGGCCGTCAGCTGCTGCCAGCCGAAGATGGCGAGGACACCGACGATGAGCGTGACGAACACCAGCGCGATGGTCGCCACGCCTTCCAGGATCGCTCCCTGGTCGGTAAAGGAGAGCGCCTTGCCGTCGGAGCGGGCTTCCGGGGCGCTCACCACCAGATGCCAGGCCGCCGCGAGGATCAGGGCGACAAGGGCGCTGTAGAGGATGTAGCCGAGGACCGGCTTCAGGCGCCTGCCGGGCTTCCTCCCAGCCTCTTCGTTTCTCCTATATTCTTGCATGCTGGCGGTTCTATCACGCCTCTCCAGACACGCCAAAGCAGCGCACCGGGCCGATGCTCGGCCCTTCTAGACGCCCTGGCCGGCAGGTGCGTAGGCTGGAGGAACGTCCCAGGGAGCCGCGATGAGATCTCCTCGGCAGCCGCCCGATCCCGGCGCACCGGCAGGGTCCGCACCCCGCCGCGGGGGAGGGCTCCGGCTCCCGGCCGCGGAGGTGCCGGCCCTGCTCGCCCTGCTCGGCGCCCTGGCCTGCGGCGCCACGCTGCGGCTGTGGAACCTCGGGGCGCAGGTGATGTCGGGGGACGAGTTCCACGCCATCATCGCGGCGCTGACGCGGCCCGCGTCGCAGATCCTGTTCGTCTACCAGGTCTCCGACAACTGCATCCCGCTGTCGCTGCTCGACCGCCTGCTCCTGGATCGGGGGATCGTCCTGCACGAGTGGACCGTGCGGCTGCCGGTGCTGCTCTCCGGCTTCGCCCTGCTGTTCGGCGCGCCGCTCTGGGCGTGGCGCCGGCTGGGCCGGGGAAGCGCCCTGGCACTGGCCTGGCTGGTGGCGCTCTCGCCGGGCCTGGTGTTCTACAGCCGCATCGCCCGCTCCTACGCCCCCGCCACCCTCCTCGGCTGCGCCGCCGTCGCCGCCTTCGAGGCCTGGCACCGGCGCGGCGGCCCGGTGCTCGCGGCGCTCTACGTCGCCTGCGGCGTGGCCGCGGTCTGGTTCCACCTCGGCGCGGCCCCCCTGGTGCTGAGCCCCTTCGTGGTGGCCGCGCTGGCGCTGGCGCTCCCCGCGGCCCCGGCGCGACCGCCGGGTCCGGAGCCTCCGCCGGACCCGCCGGACGCGCCGAGCCCGCCGCGGCGGCCGGAACCGGCGCAGCCGACAGGCCCGCCGCACCGCGTCCGCGCCGCGGCACGCCTCGCCCTCCTCGGCGGCGTCACGGCGGCGGCGCTCGCCGCCCTGCTGCTGCCCGCGCACCGCACGCTGCTGCCGCTCCTCGGCGACAAGCACGGCAGGCTGGACGTCTCGCCGCAGGAGGCGGCCGAGGTCGCCGCCTGGATGGCGGGCGTGGCCAGCCGCCGGGTGGCCGCCGCGGCCGGCGTGCTGCTCGGCGCCGGGTTCGCCGTCCTCGGGCGGCGCCAGGACCTCCTGGGCGCCTTCGTCCTCGGCGGTGCCGCGGTGCAGCTCGCGGGCATCCTGGGGCTCGCTCCCTTCGGGCACCAGTCGCCGACCATCCTGTCGCGCTACCTGGTCTTCTGCCTTCCCCTTCTGCTGGTCCCCGTGGCGGCGGCGCTCGGCACCCCGTGGCCGGGGTGGTGGCGGCGGGCGCAGCCCTGGCTCGCGGCGGCGGCCGTGGCCGCCCTGCTGGCCTGCGGCCCCTTTCCCGACCGCGATCTCATCCGCAGCTCGTTCGCCCACGACGAGCAGTACCTGCGTTTCACCACGCCGCGCCCGCGGCTGGGGCCCGGCGGGCCGGCGGCGGTCTACGGTTGGCTGGCGGGCGCCCCGGCCGGGGCGGTGGTCGAGCTTCCCTGGGACCCGATGTTCGTCTTCGACCGGGTCCTCGGCCTCTACCAGGCGCTGCACCGCCGGCAGGTGGTGGTGGCGGCCATCTGGCCGGACCGCCGGCTGGCCTTCCGCAACATGACGGCGGACCCGCCGGAGGCGCTGCTCGCGGCCCCGGGCCGGTGGCTGATCGTCCACCGCGCGATCGTCCGCGAGGAGCTGCACGTCGGCGGCAATCCCTGGCTCGGGACGCGCGAGATCCGGCAGGCCTTCCGCCGCCGGGCGGCCGGCGCCGCGGCGCGATGCCGCGCCCGTTGGGGGCCGCCCGACTACGAGGACGAGTGGGCCTACGCCTGGGACCTCGACCGGGTCCGCCGCTCCCCCGCCGCCACCGCGGCGCCGGCCGGCAGGGGCGGGGGCCGGGACGAGAACGCCGCGCCGGGCGGGCGTCAGCCGGTCAGCGCACCGTGACCCTGGCCCTGCCGGCAGCGTCCAGCGCGCCGGCCGCGGCGGCGGTCACCGCGCCGGCTTGGCGAACAGGTCGAGCAGCATGGCCGTCTCCGCCT
>JASLEW010000622.1 GCA_030150965.1 Thermoanaerobaculia bacterium
CCCGGAGGCGGAGCAACGCGGAGTAAGATGCCGCGCATGCGCATCGTTTCGCTGGTACCGAACGGCACCGAGATCCTCTTCGCCCTGGGCGCCGGCGACCAGGTGGTCGGCGTGAGCCATGAATGCGACTACCCGGAGGAGGCGCGGCGCCGGCCGGTGCTCACCGGCAGCGCCCTGCGGCCCGGCATGACCGCCGCCGAGGTGGACCGCGCGGTGAGCGCCCAGCTGGCGAGCGGCGAGAGCCTCTACACCCTCGACGAGGAGCGGATCGCGGCGCTCGCGCCCGACCTGGTGGTGACGCAGCAGCTCTGCCCGGTCTGCGCCGTCTCGACCGCCCAGGTGGACGGCGCGGTGGCCGCCCTCCCCCGCTGCCCGGACCTGCTGTCGCTCGACCCGACCACGCTCGGGGGGGTGTTCGAGGACATCGCGCGGGTGGGCGAGAAGACCGGCCGCCAGGAGGCCGCAACGGCCCTCCTCGCCGCCCTCGACCGCCGCCTCGACGCGGTGCGCCGCCGCGTCGCCGGGCGCCCGCGGCCCCGGGTGCTGGCGCTCGAATGGCTCGATCCGCCCTTTGCCGGCGGCCACTGGGTGCCGGAGATGATCGCCGCCGCCGGCGGCGAGGACGTGGCGGCGGAGCCCGGCGGCCGCTCGGCGCGCATCACCTGGGACGACGTGGACCGCCTGGACCCGGACCTCCTGGTGATCATGCCCTGCGGCTTCGACGCCGCCGGCGCCGCCGCCCAGGCGCAGGCCGTCGCCGGCCATCCCGGCTGGCAGCGCCTGCGCGCCGTCCGCCAGGGCCGCGTCCACCCGGTGGACGCCAACGGCTGCTTCAGCCGCCCCGGCCCCCGCCTGGTGGACGGCATCGAGCGGCTGGCGGCGATCTTCCACCCGGGCGCCGAGGATTGAGCGTGCGCCAGGTGAAACCGACCCATCCGGATTCACCAGGTGCGCCGTCGATCGAGGAGCAGGAGCGGCGATGTCGCCGCGCTGCCGCCATCGACGCTCTCCTGGAGCTGCGCAGCCGTCGATCGCCGGTCACCCCGGCCAGAGTGACCGCGGCGCGCCGCCAAGGCCGGCCCTGAGGATGCCTGCCGGGGCGCTCTCCAGAGTGCGCTTCCGGTGGGCATGGATCTGGACCCTGGCCGCGGCGCTGGCGATCCTGGCGTGCAGTTTCGTGCCGGTGTTCAACGGCGACCTCTGGTTCCACCTGGCGGCGGGGCGCTGGATGCTGGAGCACGAGGCGGTGCCGGCCGTGGACTCGTGGTCGTTCACCGCCGCGGGACGGCCGTGGCACGACCACGAGTGGCTGGCGCAGCTGCTCCTCGAAGGGTGGGCCGAGGGGTTCGGCCTGGGCTCGCTGATGATTTGGAAATGGTTGCTGCTCCTCGCCACCTTCCTGCTCCTGCTGCGGCTGCTGCAACGGCTCGGCGGATCCTATGCCGCGGCCTTTCTCGCCCTGCTGTTCGCGCTGCGCATGGCGCAGGTGTTCTTCGAGATCCGGCCACATTTGTGGTCGCTCCTCTTCACCGTCCTCGTGCTGCAGCTCGTGCTGCTGCGCGAGGGGCCGCGGTGGCTCCTGCCGCTGCTCTTCGCCCTGTGGGCGAACCTGCACGGCGGCGTGGTGTTCGGGCTCCTGCTGCTGTGCACGCTGCTCGCCGTGGAGGCGGCGGCGGAGTGGCCGCAGAGCCGCTGGCAGGGCCTGCGGCGCCCGGCGGCGACGGCGCTGCTCTGCCTCGGCGCTACGCTGCTCAACCCCTACGGCCCCGGCGTCCTCACCTATCCGCTCCGCCTCGCCCCGGCCCGTTCGGCGACGCGCGAGCTGCTGACCGAGTGGCTCTCGCCCTTCGATCCGCGCGGGCTCCGCGCGCCGCTCTTCTCCTGGGGCATCCTGGTCCTGGTCGCCGCCGCGGTGCTGCTGGTGCGCGGGGCGTCGTGGCGCGAGCGCCGCCGCGAGAGCTGGAGCGCGCTGGCCGTCGCGGCGCTGACCCTGGCCATGGCGGTCGCGAGCCGCCGCTTCATCCCGCTCTTCGCCATCGCCCTGAGCCTGGTGGTGGCGCTCGCGGCAGCGCCGCTGACCCCCCTGATCGGCCGTCTGGCCAGCTCCCGCCGGATGGAAAGAGCGCCGCGCTGGCTAGGACCCCCGCTGCGCGCCGCTCCGCCGGTGGCGGCACTCGTCGCCGGCGTCCTCCTCCTCCGCCCGTGGCAGCTGCCGGCGGACCCCTTCCTCGCCACGACGCTGAGCGGCCTCCTCCCGGTCGCGGCCCTCGACCTCGCCACCGGCAGCGGCCTGCGCGGCGGGATCTTCGCCTTCTATCCCTGGGGCGGCTACGTGGACTGGCGCACGGACGGGCAGCTCCCGGTCTTCGTCGACGGGCGCGCCGACACCGTGTTCGACGATTCGACGGTGCGCGCCTATGCGCGCGTCCAGCACCTGGAGCCCGGCTGGGAGCACGTGATCGAGGACTCCGGCGCGCGGCTGGTCCTCTGGCCGCGTCTCGCCGCCGACCAGGGAACCGTGGTGCGCCAGCTCACCATGACCGGCCGCTGGCTGCGCCTGCACGAGGACCCGGTCGCCGTCCTCCTCGTGCGCCGCGGCGCACCCCTTCCTCAGCACCTGGTCCTGCCGCCATTGGCCGCCGGCCACCAGCTGATCGCCAGGGCAATGATGCCCGGTGGCGAGCCATAGCGGGCCAAACGCTCTGGCTGCCAACGAAGGCGGTCAGTGGCGCCCGCCGACTCTCGCCGGTGTCGCCCTGAGCGAGCGACAGCTGGGCCTGGAGATCCATCTCGTTTGTCCCGAGCTCATGGAAGGGACGAGGAAGTGAGGCGCTTCGGACCCTCCCTGGTCACTGCAGGACCGGCGGCGCGGTGTAGATCACCGCGCCGTGGCGGATGGTGGTGCGGACCGCGGCCAGCGCCCGCACGTCGCGCGCCGGGTCGGCGGCGAGGACGACCAGGTCGGCGTCCATGCCCGGCGCGATCCGCCCGCGGCGCCTCGCCTCGCCGAAACGCGCCGCCGGGGCGGTGGTGAGCGCGGTCAGGATGTCGCGAAACGACAGCCCGGCCTGCCCGAGCAGCTGCAGCTCGTCGCTGGTGTCGTAGTCGGTGAGGAAACCCACGTCGGTGCCGAAGAGGATCTGGCCGCCCATCCTGGCGTAGTCGCCCACCTCGCGCAGGATGCCGGCGATGTCGGCGTCCTCGTGGAACAGGTGCAGGGTCGGCACGAGCGCCATGTGCGCCGCCTTCATCCGCCCGAGGTACGAGCCGTCCCAGCCGCGCAGGTCCTCGATCGCGTGCGCCAGCACGTCCACCCTGGCGTCGAGCGCCACCTGGAGGCCGGCGACATTCGACGGATGGGTGAAGACCAGCAGCCGGTGGCGGTGGGCCGCGGCCACCGCCGCCGCCGCGATGTCGTTGCGCATGGGCAGCACGTGGCCGCGCTCCACCCACGAGCCGGTGAACAGCTTGATGACGTCCGCTCCGGCCGCGGCACGCTCGTCCACCATCGCCGCCGCCTGCTCGGCCGTCGCCGGCTGCGCCATCTGCGGCAGCACCTCCCGCGGCAGGGTGTCGCGCAGGTAGTAGGGGATGCCGTTCTGCGGGTAGAGCGGGCCGCCGGCGGTGAGGATGCGCGGGCCGGCGACCTCGCCGGCCTCGATGCGCCGGCGCAGGGCCACGGTGTTGGCCAGCAGCGACCCGGTATCGACGACGGTGGTGAAGCCGTAGCGGGTCAGCATCTCCTGGAGCTGGCGCAGGAGCTGCTCCGCCGGCAGCCCGGCGGCGCCGCTCCACTTCGCCTCGGTGAAATGGACGTGGCTGTTCTGGAAGCCCGCGACGACGAAGAGGCCGTCGCAGTTGAGCACGGTGGCGCCGGCGGGGACCCGCACCCGCCCGTCCGCGCCCACGGCCTCGATCCTGCCGCCCCGCATCACCACCGTGGCGTGCGCCATCGGCCTCGCCTCCGGCGCCGGGTAGACCGTGGCGCCGGTCAGCGCCAGGACCGCGGCCTGGCGCGGCGCCGGC
>JASLEW010000626.1 GCA_030150965.1 Thermoanaerobaculia bacterium
GCCGTGCGCCGGCGGCAGCCCGGCCGCCGCCGTGAGCCCGGTCGCCGCCTGGGGCCTCGGGGATCTCGCGGCGCCGGCTGGTGGCGCCGGCTCTCCGCCTCTCGCCGCCGCTTCGCCGCCGCCTTCCGGCGGGTCCTGACATGGACGGCCTCCCCGCCTCGCCGCCCGCTCCCGGCGCGCCGCCGGAGACCGCCACCGAGCGGCTCATCGCCGGCTTCTGGCAGGAGCTCCTGGAGATCGAGGCGGTGGGCCGCGAGCAGAGCTTCGCGGCGCTGGGCGGCAACTCGCTGCTCGCCACCATGCTCGCCAACCGCCTCGAGGCCGCCCTCGGCTACCGTCCCACCCTCGGCGAGATGTTCTCGCTCGATCTGGGCGGCCTCGCCCGCCGCTGCGACGACGCGGTCCGCCCGTCCGGCTGAGCGGTCAGCGGCGCCGGAACGACTCCATGGCGCCGAGCGGCATGCCGAAGGGCACGACCGGATAGACGTTGGTGCCGGTGGCGAGGACGACCTCCAGCAGCGCCGGCTCGGCGGGCTCGCGCCACAGCCAGGCGAGCGCCGCCTCGATCTCGCCGGGAGCGGCGACCGACCGGCCGGCGATGCCATAGGCCTGCGCGACGCGGGCGAAGTCCGGCGCGCTGTAGCCCTCGACCGTGGCGGGATACCGGCCGGCGAAGGCGGTCTCCTGGAACTGCCGCACCATGCCGTGGCAGCGGTTGTTGAGCACCACGATCTTGAGCGGCAGCCGGTGGCGGACGACGGTCTGCAGCTCCTGGAGGTTGATCTGCAGGGCGGCGTCGCCGGTCAGCACCACCGTGGGCCGGCCCGTGGCCACGGCGACGCCGATCCCGGCGGGCAGGGCGAAGCCCATCGGCCCGAGGCCGGTGGCGGCGAGGAAGCGCTGCTCCGCGGCCAGCCGGATGGACTGCGCGGCCCACCAGGTGTGCTGGCCCGCGTCCACCGTGTAGGCATGGGCCGCCGCCGAGGCCGCCGCGAGCTGGCGCATGAGCAGGTTGGGATTGATGCCGTCGCAGCCGTCCAGCTCCGCGGTATCCGGCCAGGCGCGGCGCAGCTCGGCGACGCGCGATATCCATGCCGCGCGCGCCGTGGTGCCCGCGTTGCCCGCGTTGCCGGTATCGCGCGGCGGCGCCGCCCGCTCCGCCAGCAGCTCCACGGCGAGCTCCAGGAAGGCGTGCAGGTCGGCCTGGAGCGTGCGCGCGCCGCGCACCCGCAGCCCCAGCTCCGCCGGATCGCAATCCACCTGCAGGATCTGGCGTCCGCGCTTCCAATCGGCCACGTCGGCGCTGGTCTGCCCGGGGTCGAGGCGGCTGCCGAGCACCAGGACGGCGTCGCTTTCGAGCAGCGCCAGGTTCGCCCACCGGTTGCCGTACATGCCGATCATGCCGGCGCGCAGCGGCTCGTCGGCCGGCAGCGCGTCGAGCGCCATGATCGAGGTGACGACCGGTGCTCCCAGCCGCCGGGCGAAGGCGCGGAACGGCGCGAACGCCTGCGCCGCCCGTACCCCGCCGCCGGCCAGCACCAGCGGCCGCTCGGCCTGCTCGATGGCCGCGAGCATCCCGGCCACCTGCTGCCGCTGCTCCGGCTCGCGCAGCCACGCCGCCTGCGCCGCGCGCTCGGCGGCGCCCGCCGGCCAGGCGGCGGCCGTGCCCTCCGCCGGCGCGGCGGAGACCTCCGCGCTCTGCACGTCCATGGGGAGATCGAGCAGCACCGGTCCTGGGCGCCCGGCGGTCGCGGTCGCCAGCGCCCGGTCGAGCAGCTCCGGCACCTCGGCGGCGGTGCGCACCCGCCATGCGGCCTTGACCACCGGTGCCGCCATGCTCACCACGTCGCACTCCTGGAACCCGAGCTGCCGCACCGCGCGGGCGCCCTTCTGCAGGTAGGTCTGCACCTGCCCGGTGAGGAAGATCGCGGGCGAGGAGTCGAAGTAGCAGCTGGCGACGCCGCTCAGCAGGTTGATCGCGCCCGGGCCGACGGTGGCGAGCCCCACCGCCGGCTGGCCGGTCAGCCGCCCGACCGCATCCACCGCGAACGCCGCCCCCTGCTCATGGTGCATGGTGATGCAGCGCACCCCGCCGTCCCGGCAGAGCGCGTCGAGCAGCGGGCTGATCATGCCGCCGGGCAGATCAAAAACGTTTTCGATCCGGCGGCGGCGCAGCCACGCGGCGAGGTACTCGGCAACGGTCATCGGCGTGCTCGGAGGCGGCCCAGTGTAGCCCAGCCGCGGATCCCCCTATGTTAAGGTCCCTCGACCGCTCGGCGATCGGCAGTGATTCTCCGTCCAGGATCGCTCGCCGTGAAGCCGTGGCGTCATGCCGGTATGGCGACGATCCCCAGGCGGCGGCCGCCGCACGCGGCCGCTGACCCATCCGCCGACGTGCTGATCGTCGGCACCGGGCTGGTCGGCGCCGTCTACGCGCGGTGCCTGGCCGCCGGCGGTCTCGACGTGCTGATGATCGACGCCGGCCCGCAGGAGTCGGCGCTGCCCGGCGAGCACCTGCGCAACCGGCGGCCCCACCGGGAGGATCCGGCGCTCTACCACGAGGCCGTGTCCAGCCGCCTGCACCCGCTCGGCCTGCACGGCGGCGCGGCGGACGATCCCGCGGCCACGCCTGCCGGCGCCGCTGCCAGCGCCGGCATCGCCGGCATCGCCGCCGTGCGCCGCGGCATGCCGCGCGCCGCCGCCTGCTATGCCGTGGGCGGCATGGGGACCCTCTGGAGCGGCATCGCCATGCGCCTCCACCCGCGGCTCGAACGCTGGGATGCGATGCTCCCCGCGGAGTGGGAGGCGGCCTATGCCTGCGCCGAGCGGCTCCTCGCCGTCGGCCGCGCCCCGGCGGCGGGGTCGCCGCGGCAGCGCGCGCTGCTCGCCCGCCTGGCGGAGCTGG
>JASLEW010000632.1 GCA_030150965.1 Thermoanaerobaculia bacterium
GCGAGCGGGCTCTGCCGCTCGACCCGCATCTCGGCCACCTCCAGGTTGCCGCTCAGCTGCTGCACCCCCGCCTGGCGCGGGCTGATCCGGGCGGAGGCCCGGGCGGCCAGCGCGGCGGCCAGGATGTGGCGCGGAGTGAAGGTCGCGGTGGCACCGGCGAGCATCATCGGCTGGCGGTGGAAGGGCTCCTCCACCAGCGCCAGGATCGGGCCGCCGAAGCCCATCTGGCGGGCGGCCAGGATGGCGGCGGCGTTCTCGTCGTCGCCGCCGTTGACGATTAGCGCCCGCGCCCGGTCCAGGCCGGCGGCGGCCAGGGCGTCGGCCGGGGCGCGGTGCACGACGCTCTGCCCCTGCTCGTGCAGCCGGCGCGCCACCGCCTCGTCGGCCTCCAGGACGAGGCTCGGCACCCGCGCCGCCGCCAGCTCCGCGAGCAGGCTCTCGACCGCCGGGCCGTAACGGTAGATCACCGCGTGCCGCGTCATCTCGCGCGGCCGCTCCCGCGGCAGCCGCACCTGGAAGCGCTCCTCCAGGAAGGGGATGAGATAGATGGGGAAGATCAGGTAGACGAGGAAGAGGCCGAGGAACTGGACGGCGGTGACGAACACCACCATGGCCGGGTGGTGCCAGTGGTTGTCGGCGCCATAGCCGGTGGTGGTGAGGGTGGACGCGGCCCACTCGACGCTGTCCCAGAACCCCCGCCCGCGCCCCTCCAGCCGCGCCATCCCCACCCGGTAGAGCAGGGCCAGGGCCACCACCAGGAGCGGCACAGCGGCCAGGAGCAGCAGCAGCCGGCGGCGGGATCGGGACATGGCGGATACCCTAGCCGTTGCCCGTCGGCAGGGGCCGGCCCCAGGCGATGAAGATGGGGGCGGTGTCCCCTTCCCCCCCGGAGGGGTGGGAAGGGGGTCGGGGGGATGCGGCCTCCGGGCAGCGTCGCCTGGCCACCGAGGCCGGGCGACCGGGGGGCGATCCAATCGGCGCTGGAAGGTTGCGCGACACGCTCAGGCTCCGCGGGCGTCGCCGGCCGGACCGGGCAGGCGGGTCCGCTGCTCAATAAGGCATGTCCTCCTCGTCCAGCCCGAAGTGATGCCCGAGCTCGTGGACGACGGTGTCGCGGATCTCGCGGATCACCTCGCGCCGGTCGCGGCAGCCGCGCAGGATCGGGCCGCGATAGATGGCGATGCGGTCCGGCAGGGCGCTGTAGCCGCTCCCGCGCTCGGACAGCGGGACGCCCTGGTAGAGCCCGAACAGCTCCTCGTCCGGCTCCATCTCCAGGGCTTCGAGATCGTCCGGGTCGGGCTCCTCCTCGACCACCACCGCGACGTTCTCGAGCATCTCGGCGAAGCTCTCCGGGAGGCCGTCGATGGCCCGCGCCACCAGCTGCTCGAACTCCTCGGGCGGCACCCGCATGGCGGCAGCATACGCCATGGGCCGGCCGGCCGGCCGCCCCGCCGGCGGCGCCGCGGCGAAGCATCGTGGCGCGACATATATTTCAATGGGTGCGCGGAGGCTTAATAGCCCTCGCCGGTATATTTGACATTACGCATAACTGCGCGTATGGTGCGAGCCAGCTTAGCAGCCTTGCTCTCGCGGTATGTCAGCGGGTCGTCAGGTCCGAAAGGGGCCATATGCGTCCAGCCGAAGAGCTGATCACGGTCGTGACATCGCTCGCTTCGGCCTGCCTGCGTCAGGCGTCAGCCGTTGCCGGATTGGGACCGGCACCGGCGGCCGGCGTTCGCCGCTCCGCCAGGGGCTCGCTCGGCGGCTACTCACCGAAACTTGACAGATCGGCGCCCCGGCCATTCCGGCCCGGCGCCCCCTGCTCCCCTCCGCGGCGCCTTTCCGCGGCCTCCGCAATCCGTCTGCAGCGGGCGTGAGGCCACCAGCGGGGCCCGGCCGGTCGAAGGGCTCGACCGGCGCCCCGCGGAGCCCCGGAACCGCCGCCGCGAGGGGACTCATGCAGCACGTGGTGAATTGGAGGTGAGCGATGTATTTGAACTCGTTGGGCGAAAGGGTGTCGCGTCGGCGCTACCGAGAGATGCTGAACGCGGCAAAGAACCGGCGCGAGCTCGTCGCCGCCGGGCTGACCAACCGGCGCGACCTGTTCAAGATGGGGTTGCTGACCGCCGGCGGAATGCTGGTCGCCAAGAACGGCCTGAGCACACGCGCCTGGGCGCAGGGCCAGACGTTCCAGCAGGGCATCCCCAACCTGTGCGCCGGCGCCGGGCTGCCCGCCAGCCCGCCGACCCGCTCCTTCGTCGTGCCGCTGCCGATCATGCCGATCGCGCAGACCGTCCACTCGCTGAGCCCGGCGCCGACCATCGCCCCCAACACCGCGGCCGGCGAGGTGCGCGCGGCACCCCACCAGGCCCCGGCCCTGGGCTTCCCCTTCCCGCCGCCGCGGCTCTACAGCTTCACCCAGCAGGCGATCTCCGTCTCGCAGTCGCCGGACCTGCCGCACCAGGCGATCTGGGGCTACAACGACGGCGTGCACGCCTCCAGCCCCGGCCCCACCTACGTGGCCAACTACGGCGTGCCGCAGCTGACCCGCAACCGCAACGCGCTGCCGCCGGTGAGCCAGAACGGCGGCTTCGGCATGCCGTCGGTCACCACCCACCTGCACAACGCCCACAACCCGTCGGAGAGCGACGGCAACCCCTGCGATTTCTATGACATCGGGCACTTCTGCGACCAGTACTACCCGAACGTGCTGGCCGGCTTCAACTCCGACCACAAGCCGAACGGCGACATCAACGAGGCGCTGAGCACGCTGTGGTACCACGACCACCGCGTCGACTTCACCTCGCAGAACACCTACAAGGGGCTGGTCGGCTTCTACCTGCTGTTCAACCAGTTCGACACCGGCAGCGACCAGACCGGCTTCCGCCTGCCGAGCTTCCCCAACCACGACATCCCGCTGGTGTTCAACGACAAGGTCTACGACCCGGAGAGCGGCGAGCTGTTCTTCGACCTGTTCAGCCTCGACGGCATCATGGGCGACAAGTTCCTGGTCAACGGCCAGATCCAGCCGTTCCTCCAGGTCGAGCCGCGGCGCTACCGCTTCCGGCTGCTCGACACCGGCCCCTCGCGCTTCTACGAGTTCTACCTGACCGACCTCAAGAACCTGGGCGCGGTCAACCAGTTCTGGGTGATCGCCAACGACGGCAACCTGCTGCCGGCGCCGGTCCAGGTGCAGAGCGTGCGCATCGGCGTCGCCGAGCGGGTGGACGTCATCATCGACTTCTCGCAGTTCGCCGGCAAGACGGTCTACCTGGAGAACCGCCTCAACCAGCTCAACGGCATGGGGCCGGTCAACGCCGGCCAGTGCACCGACGCCAACGGCAACCCGGTGCCGACGCTGCTCAATGCCGGCCAGGGCAACCTGCTGCTGCAGTTCCGGGTGAGCGGCACGGCGGTCACCGACAACAGCGCCAACCCGGCCACCCAGACCTTCTACCAGCTGCCGAGCACCGACGCGACGCCGCGCATCACCCGCACCTTCAAGTTCGACCGGCTGAACGGCCAGTGGTCGATCAACGGCCAGTTCATGGACTGCAGCACCTTCCGATTCCAGGTGCAGCAGAACAGCGTCGAGAATTGGATCCTGTTCAACGCCACCGGCGACTGGACCCACCCGGTCCACATCCACCTCGAGGAGCACCAGATCCTCACCCGCAACCGGATGCCGCCGCCGCTGGCCATCGAGCGGTCGCGCAAGGACGTCTCGCAGCTGCACCCGCAGGAGCGCGTGCTGCTGTTCTTCCGCTTCCGCGACTGGCTGGGCAAGTACCCGATCCACTGCCACAACGTGGTCCACGAGGACCACGCCATGATGGGACTCTGGCACGTGCAGGCCCAGGGAGACGACGTGCTGGTGCCCTGAGGCACCAGGCGCCGACGCTCCCAAAGGATGGAAAGGAACAAAGCCATGCAACCCTCAAGAAGGAACATCCTGGGCTTCGCGGCCTTGGCGCCGCTCGCCGGCAGCCTGCTGACGGCGGGCAGCGCGCGGGCGGAGTTCACCCCGTCGTCGCCGCGCGACCGCATCCGCAAGCGCTACCTTCCCAACGTCGAGCTGCGCACGCAGGACAACGAGCCGGTGCGCTTCTACGACGACCTGGTGAAGGACAAGATCGTCACCATCAACTTCTTCTACGCCAAGTGCGACGAGATCTGCCCGGTGGTGACCGCCAACCTGGCGCGGGTGCAGAAGCTGCTGGGCGACCACGTCGGCCGCGACGTGTTCATGACCTCGATCAGCCTGCGGCCGGAGCAGGACACGCCGGAGCAGCTCAAGAAGTTCTCCGCGATGCATCACGCGGGTCCCGGTTGGAAGTTCGTGACCGGCGCCAAGGCAGACATCGAGCTGCTGCGGCGCAGCCTCGGCTTCACCAACCCCGATCCGCGGCTGGACCAGGAGATCACCCAGCACATCGGCAACGTGCGCTACGGCAACGAGCCGCTGATGCTGTGGGCAGCGTGCCCGGGGCTGGCCAGCCCGGAATGGATCACCGAATCGGTGAAATGGATGATCCGCCCGGATGCGGGGTCGCCACCGCTGGCCAAGTCGTGAGGCCACGGCGCCGCACTAAGAACTTCGTGATTCCGGGGAGGGCCGCGGATGCTCCGCGCTCCCCGGGGAGGACAAAAGCGTGAACATGATGCGCCGAAATGATCGCGCCATGCTGCGCGTGCCGTTCCTGGTGGTGGGGGCGCTGCTGCTGCTGGTGCTCGCCGCTCCTTCCGGCCGCCTGCTGGCGCAGCAGCAGACCGACAGCAGCAGCAACAACCCGTTCAACTTCCCCCGCTTCAACGAGCCGCCGTTCGACTTCAACAACGCCTTCTACACCGCCAACGGCATCGACGTGACCCAGCTGGATACCCCCGCCGGAGCGCGCTTCGGGCTGTTCAGGAAGACCGGACCACCCGCCTCGGGCAGCCAGGTCAACTGGGTGGTCGACAACACGGGGACCGATCCCGACCGCAACAACATCCGCATCCTGGCGACCACCGGCGGTTATATCGACGACGGCACCGGCGCCCCGACGCAGTTCATCTCGATCATGGCGTTCCTGCTCGACCAGAGCTTCTTCACCGGCGTCGCCAATGCCCGCGGGCTGCAGATGGCCGACATCGTGAGCAACTTCGAGGCCTACGCGGCGCTCAAGCAGGTCAACTCCCACGGGGTGTTCGCGGGCACTCCCTGCGGCACCATGGGCGACGGCACGACGCCGTGCTTCCCGGTCACCAGCGTCGCCACCCCTGCCCTCCGGCAGGATTGGCGGTTCGCCACCAACCGCAACCCGATCGACGGCACGGCGCCGTTCGGCTACTTCTGCGACGACCTCCTGGGGATGTGGATCATCACCTATTTCTGGTACGTCGACACCGGCTTCGGCCCGCACCAGACGGCGCAGTGCCATGCGATGCTGGCCGCGCTCGGCAACAAGAACGGCATCTCTCTCGACGGCACACCCATCATCAAGACGGCGGACGAGCTCAACTTCCTGGAGGGCTCGGTCGTCGGCTCGAACCCGATTCCCGGCTTCCTCGGCACCAACCCGCCGGACCCCCCCTGCACGGCCGAGGGCCAGGAGGATACCGGCGGCGCCGACGGCGGCCCGGTATGGCTGATCTGCCCGGCCATCCCGGATCCGCGCAACGGCGGCATCACCCAGGATGCCTTCCTCGATCAGGTGCATTCGCCGAATGGCCTGCCCCTCGACCTGGGCTTCACCGCCAACTTCCTGTGCCTGCAATTCTTCGGTGCCTACTGCAGCGAGCTGACGCCGTCGCAGCTGGCACAGATCAACTCGCAGGTCAAGGCCACCCCGGTCAGCCGCTAGCCACGCGGCTGACCCGCGGATGACAGCGTAAGCTCACGGCTCCTGGCAGGGCGGCGCCCTGCCGGGAGCTTCTGTTTCAGCGGAGGATGGCAGCGACGATGCGCAGAGTGAAAAGCGAGCAGGTATCGCGGCGGGACTTCCTGCGCCTGACGGCGGCGGCCGCGGCCGCCGGGCCTCTCTTGCTGCGCGCCGGGCGTGCAGCCCCCCCCAAGCCCCTGAAGAGAACGCTCAAGATCGCCAAGTGGTCCCATTTCCTGCCCGAATATGACGCCTGGTTTGCCGGCGTGCTGGCCAAGGAGTGGGGCGAGCGGCACGACGTCGAGGTGGTGGTCGATCACTTCCCGGCAGAGGAGATCAAGGCGCGTGCGGCCGCCGAGGCGGCGGCGGGCAACGGCCACGATATCTTCATGTTCCCGTGGCCACCGGCGGAGTTTCACCGGCACGTGATCGATCACGCCGAGATCTATCAAGCCGTGAGCTTCCGGCACGGCAGCCTCGACCGCCTGGGGCACAAATCGACGTTCGACCCCAAGACCAGGAAGTACTTTGCCTTTACCGACTTCTGGACGCCGGCGCCGCTGCACTACTACGCGGACCAGTGGGCCGCGGTCAACATGCGGCTCGGACCGCTCCATTACGGCAGCCTGCGCAGCGGCGGCAGGCGGCTGCGCGACAAGCTGGGCATGCCCAGCGGCCTGGCGCTCACGCCCAGCCTGGAGGGCAACATCACCCTGCATGCCCTGCTCTATGCCTTCGGCGCCCATGTCCTCGACGCCGATGGCGCGGTGCTCATCAACCGGGGCGCACGCACCGTCGCCGCTCTCCGGTATGTCAAGGCCCTGCACGAGGAGGCGGGCGCTCCGGAGCAGCTCGCCTGGGGGTCCGGCGGCAACGCGCTGGCCATGCTGGCGGGCAAGAGCTCGTGCACCATCAATGCGATCTCGCTGCTGCGCACGGCGGAGAAGGAGGCTGCCGAGAAGGCGGGCCGGATCAGGCTCAGCCCGCCGCTGCTCGGCGCTGCCGGCATCGTCGCCGTTCCCCACGCCACCAACTGCTCCGTGGTCTGGCGCTTTGCCGAGAACCGCGACGGCGCCAAGCAGTTCCTCTCCGACCTGATCGACAGCAGCAAGAGCATCTACGAGCAGAGCCGCGGCGCCAACTTCCCGATCTATCAGAAGACGGTCCCCGATCTGATCGTGCGGCTGGAGAACGACCCCTACGGCGGGGATCCTTCCTACAAGTACAAGGAGCTCAAGGATGCGCTCCACTGGACCACCAACGTCGGCTTTCCGGGATTTGCCAGCCCGGCGGTCATGGAGGCGTTCACCACCCTCGCCATCCCCAGGATGTTCCTGAGCGTCGTCAAGGGCGAGGCCAGCCCCGAGGAGGCGGCACGCGCCGCCGAGGCGGAGCTGCAGCTCATCGCCAACAAGTGGAAACAGGGCTGAGATCCATGGGAGTGAAACCGATGAACCTGCGTAATCTCGCGGCGGCTGCCGCGCTCACGGCGCTCGCCGTGGCGATGCCGGCGGCGGCGGCGCCGGTGCCCCACCCCTCGCCGGGGTTGACCATCGTCGAGCCTTCCGGCAAGCCGCTCGAGCTGGCCAGCTTCAAGGGCAAGGTGGTGGTGGCCGAGTTCCTGCTCACCCGCTGCCCGCATTGTTGGCGCCTGGCGCAGATGCTCTCGAAGCTGCACCAGGAGCTGGGACCGCGCGGCTTCCAGCCGGTCGCCATCGCTTTCGACAACGACGTCAACGGACCGCTGGTGAGCGACTTTGCGGCGCGTGCGCGCGTCGCCTACCCGGTCGGCTACGTCTCCACCGAGAAGGTGGACATCTACCTGGGCCGCAAGCCGGCGCAACGGTTCCAGGTGCCCCAGCTCGTGGTCATCGACCGCGCCGGGATCATCCGCGCCCAGAGCCTTCCGGCCGGCGAGGTCAACCTGGAGAGCGAAAGCTACCTGCGCAACCTGATCGACGGCCTGCTCAAGGAGGAGCCCGCGAAGCGGTAGACTCCTCCTCCATGGCGGTGCGCCTCGACAAGTGGCTGCAGGTGGCGCGGATGTTCAAGACCCGCACCCAGGCCACCCATGCCTGCGAGCTGGGCCGGGTGCGGGTCAACGGCCAGCCGGCCAAGGCCCACCGGCCGCTGGCGGCCGGCGACCGGGTGGAGCTGGCCCAGGGCGATTGGGAGCGGGTGCTGGTGGTGCGGGAGCTGCGCGACCGGCCGGTGCCGAAGGCCGAGGCCGCCGGGCTCTACGACGATCAGAGCCCGCCGCGGCCGGCGCCGGATCCCTTGCAGCGCCTGCTGCGCCGGCCGCCGGTGCTGCGCCCGGAAGGCGCCGGCCGCCCGACCAAGAAGGACCGCCGCGACATCGAGCGCTGGGAAGCGGAGGAGGATTGAGGACGGCGGGGGGCGGGCGGAGCCGCGGGGGCGGTCCGCTCAATCGCCCAGGAACTCGCCGATCGCCGCCAGCGGCTCGATGTGGTCGCAGAAGATCTTGAACACCGCCATGATCGGCACCGCCAGGATCGCCCCGACGATGCCCCACATCCAGCCCCAGAAGGTCAGGCCGACGAAGAGCACGACCGGGTTGAGGGTCAGCCGGCGCCCCAGGATCATCGGCGTGAACAGGTAGGCTTCGAGGACGTTGAGCACCAGGAAGGTCGCGACCGGCGCCAGCATCCGCAGCGGGTTGTCGAAGGTCAGCACCCCCACCATGGTGAAGACCGCGTAGTTGACCGCCGGGCCCAGGTAGGGCACGAAGTTGAGCACCGTCACCATCGCCCCCCAGAGCAGCGGGTTGGGCACCCCGAGCAGCAAGAAGCTGCCGGCCACCGCCGTGCCGAGGCCGAGATTGATCAGCGTCACCATTCCCAGGTAGGCCGAGATGTCCTTCTCCACCTGGCGGGCGATCTCCACCGCCCGGCGCTTGTCCTCCAGGCGGGGCAGCACCCGGATGAGCTTGCGCAGGAAGAGGTCGCCCGAGGCGAGCAGGAAGTAGAGCAGGATGGTCATCACCACCGCGTCGGTCGCCAGGTCGGTCGCCTGGCTGAACAGCCGCTCGCGCAGCGACGGCGTCGACTGCACCGCCACCGCCGCCGGCGGATGGGGGCCGGCGGCGGCGGCGCCGACCTCGGCGATCTTCTCCACCTGCTCGGTGGCGCGCCCCAGCTTCTGCATCGAGCGCTGCAGGTCGCGCAGCTTGAGCTGGGCGCTGCGCAGGCTCTGCGGCGCCCGCTGCACCCATTCGAACGCCGGCCCGGACAGCGAGTAGAGGCCGAACCCGAGCGTGCCGAGGAGCGCCAGGATCACCAGGCCGGCGCCCAGCGGCTCGGGGATGCGCAGCCGCTTGAGGCCGCGCACCGCCGGCGACAGCAGCAGGGCGAAGAGCCCCGCCATCACCAAGGGCAGGAGCAGCGAGCGGCAGAAGTAGAGCGTGTAGAAGGACGCCAGGACGAGCAGCCCGGTGGCGGCCATCGGGCGCATCGGGTGCTGCAGCAGCTCGCCGAGGCTGCGGATGTCGGGGCGGGGCAGGCCGGGCTCGTGGCCCTCGCCGGCCGCGGGTCTTGATTCGGGGTGCATGTGGGTCCCTGCCGGCGGGCGCGCCACCGCAGCGGCGCGCGCCGACACCCGGCGCCACCCCCTGGCTTGCGGATGGCCGTCCTGGTGGATTGTACGAATTCTACGCTGCCGTCGATGGGTGAGATTGAATCGGCCCGGAGCGCCACCACGATGTCCCGGCAGAGCTGCGCGCCCCTGGGCCAGCCGTAACCTAAAGCAAGGTGCGTGCCTGGGCGGGGCGTGCGCGATGTTTCAGCAGCCTGCCAGGTCAGGCAAAGAGGCGGAGCTGGTCCGCCAGGCCCTGCACTAGGTTGGAGGCGGTGACGCCGAGCAGGCGCACCGGCCGGCGCAGGGCCTCGGTGCGGCGCAGGAGGTCGAGGGCGCACGCGGTGATCGCCGCCGCCTCGCGGACCGGGAAGGGGAGGGTGCGGGCGCGGGTGACGGTGGTGAAATCGCCGTAGCGCACCTTGAGCGTCACCGTGCAGCAGGCGAGGTCGCGGCGGGCGAGCGCGCCGGCGAGGCTGGCGGCGAGGCGGGCCAGCTCGGGCTCGATCTGGCCGCTCCCCGCCAGGTCCTGGCCGTAGGTGTTCTCGGTGCCCAGGCTCTTGCGCTCGCTGTGCGTCTCGACCGGCCGGTCGTCGATGCCGCGGGCGAACTCGTGGAGCGTCCGCCCATGGCGCCCGAAGCGCTCCAGCAGCTGCGGCAGCGGCAGGCGGCGGAGGTCGGCCACCGTCTTCACGCCGAGCTCGCCCAGGATCCGCTCGGTGGCCGGCCCGACGCCGTGCAGCCGGCGCACCGGCAGCGGCTCCAGGAAGGCCAGGACCCGCCGCGGCGGCACCACGGTGAGGCCGTCCGGCTTGTGGAAGTCGGAGGCGATCTTGGCGATCAGGCGGTTCGGCCCGACGCCCACGCTCACCGTCAGGCCGCGCTCCTCGCGCACCCGGCGGCGGATGTCGCGCGCCAGGGCGGTGGCGCTGCCGAGCTCCCCGAGGCGGCCGGTGACGTCGAGATAGGCCTCGTCGATCGACACCGCCTGCACCACCGGCGTGTACTCGCGGTAGATGGCGAAGATCCGTTCCGACTCGCGCTGGTAGCGCCGGAAGTCGGGCGGCACGAAGATCACCGCGGGGCAGAGGCGGTGGGCGCGCGAGGAGGGCATCGCCGAGTGGATGCCGTAGGCCCGGGCCTCGTAGCTCGCGGCGGCGACCACGCCGCGCCCCTCCGGCCGGCCGCCGATCACCACCGGCTTGCCGGCCAGGGCCGGATCGTCGCGCATGTGCACCGCGGCATAGAAGCAGTCCATGTCGCAGTGCAGGATGCGCCGCTGCTGGCCGTCCTGGCCGCCGCCCGCGGCCGGCGGGGGCTGCTCCTCGCTCAACAGATCCCCCGCGGGCTCCGGCCGCTCCCTCCCTCCCCCGCGCGCCGAAGGCTCTCCTCGCCCATCAGCCGCCGCCGCCACCGCCGGCGTGGATGCCGCCCTCGGTCATCGACCAGGGGTCGAGCGCCCGGGCCAGCTCCGCCTCCGGCAGCACCCCCTTCTCCCGGCACAGCTCGCGCACCGTGCGGCCGGTGCGCACCGACTCCTTGGCGATCTCGGCGGCGGCGTCGTAGCCGATCGACGGCACCAGCGCGGTGACCATGGCGAGCGAGCGCTCGACCAGCTCCTCGCAGCGCTCGCGGTTGGCGGTGATACCCGCCACGCAGCGCTCCGCCAGCAGCCGCGCCGCCGCCGCCAGGATGGCGATCGATTGCAGCAGGTTCTGGGCGATCACCGGCATCATGACGTTGAGCTCGAAGTTGCCGGCCATGCCGGCGACGGCGATGGCGGCGTCGTTGCCGACCACCTGCGCCGCCACCATCAGCACCGCCTCGGGGATCACCGGATTGACCTTGCCCGGCATGATGGAGCTGCCCGGCTGGAGGCTGGGGATGGCGATCTCGCCGATGCCGCAGCGCGGGCCCGAGGCCAGCCAGCGGATGTCGTTGGCGATCTTGGTGAGCGACACGGCGATGGTCCTGAGCGCGCCCGAGGTCTCGACCGCCGCGTCCTTGGCCGCCATCGCCTCGAAGCGGTTGGCCGCCGGGGTGAACGGGCAGCCGCTGCCCGCGGCGAGGCGGGCGATCACCCGCGGCCCGAACTCGGGCGGCGCGTTGAGGCCGGTGCCCACCGCCGTGCCGCCGAGCGGCAGCTCGGCCAGGCGCGGCCGGCAGGCGGCGAGGCGCGCCAGGCCGTGGTGCGCCTGCTGCGCGTAGCCGCCGAACTCCTGCCCCAGGCGCACCGGCACGGCGTCCTGCAGATGCGTGCGGCCGATCTTGACCACCGGATCGAGCGCCGCCGCCTGGCGCTCCAGGGCGCCGGCCAGCTCCTCCAGGGCCGGCTCCAGGTCCTCGCGGATGGCGGTGAGCGCGGCGACGTGCAGGGCGGTCGGGATGACGTCGTTGCTCGATTGGCTGGCGTTGACGTGATCGTTGGGGTGGACCCGCTTGCTGCCGCGCTCACCGCCCAGGATCTCGGCGGCGCGGTTGGCGATCACCTCGTTGGCGTTCATGTTGGTCGAGGTGCCGGAGCCGGTCTGGAAGATGTCGAGCGGGAAGTGCTCGTCGAGCCTGCCCGCCGCCACCTCGCCCGCCGCCTGGCCGATCGGGCCGGCCAGCTCTCCCGGGATGAGGCCGAGCTCGGCGTTGACCGCCGCCGCCTCGCGCTTGATGGCGCCCAGCGCCGCGATGAAGCGCCGCGGGAAGCGCAGGCCGGAGACCGGGAAGTTGCGCCGTGCCCGCTCGGTCTGGGCGCCGTAGTAGGCGTCGGCGGGCACCTCCACCGTGCCCAGGCTGTCCTTCTCGATGCGCATCTCTGCCATGTCTGTCTCTCTCCTTGGTCGGCTCGCATCCTGCGCCCCGTCGCCCGCGGCCCGGAGGCGGAAGGTCTCGTCGCTGGTCCCGCGGCCCCCCTGGCCTGGCCTTGCTGCCCATCCCGATCCGGGCCGGGCCGGACCCGCCGCGTCACCCCTCGACGTCCTCGGCCAGGGCGAACTGCTCGGGGTCGTCGTTGCCGCAGGACAGGCAGAGGATGTCGCTGATCTTGCCGTCCTCCCACTCGAACTCGTAACAGGGCGCCTCGCACTCCAGGCAGACCAGATACTCGGGACTGGACATCGCCGCCGCCTCCTGTTCGCTCCCACCGCCTGGGCGGTCACGGGGCCTCCTCCAGTCTAGCGCTCTCCCGCCCGGGCCGCCGGTGGGTTGGCGCGCCTCGTGCGCCGCTTCGAGGCGCTGTCCAGGAGCACAGGTCAGAGATCTTATGGCTACAAACTAAGATTTCTGCCCAGGCCACTTGACAAGATCTTAGTCCTGCCCTAGCATGGGCCATGAGATGAGCGGAAAGCACTCAGCTTTCGCCACCGAGAACCCGGCACAATCGATCTTCAAGGAGGATCAAGTCATGGCCAACAACCTGTCCCGCTGGACCCCCTCGCAGCAGATCGCCGCCTCCCGCGAGCCCCTTTTCCGCCTGTTCGACACGTTCTTCACCGATGCGGCCGGAGAGGACCTCACCACCCGCACCTGGACGCCGCCGGTGGACATCCAGGAGACGGACGACAGCTACCGCCTCCAGGCCGAGCTGCCGGGCCTGGGCAAGGACGACATCCAGATCACCATCGAGAACAACGTGCTGCGCCTGACCGGCGAGCGCAAGTGGGAGAAGGACGTCAAGAAGGAGAACTACCACCGCATCGAGCGCACCTACGGCTCGTTCTCGCGCTCCTTCGCCCTGCCGCACCAGGTGAGCTCCGACAAGGTGGAGGCGAAGTTCGAAAACGGCGTGCTGTCGGTCGTCGTGCCGAAGGCCGAGACCGCCAAGCCCCGCCGCATCACCATCGGCTGAGCCGCTTGCGGCGCCGGCCGCCGCCTGCCTCACCCGCCGATGGCGGCCTTCCGAGATTCGGCCCGCCGAGGGCCTTCCACATAGCACCACCGGCACCAACGCCGCCCCCCGGCTTCGACTCCGGGGGGCGGTTTTTCGTCCGGCGTCCGGGCCCCGGCCCGGCGGGCGGCCGCCCGCGGCGGGCTCCGCCCGGCTCCCGGCCGCGGCGCTCAGGCGGCGGGCGAGGGCTTGAGCGACGCCCGGGTCAGGGGTTCGAGCGGCGCCACCGCCGGCAGCTCCAGGCTCACCGCCGTCCCCACCCCCGGGGCGCTCTTGACGCTCACCTTCCCGCCGTGGGCGCGGGCGATGCGCTGCACGATGGCGAGGCCCAGGCCGGTGCCGCCCTTGCGCGTCGAGTAGAACAGGTCGAAGATCTTCCCCTCCAGCTCGGGCGGGATGCCGATGCCGTTGTCGAGCAGCTCCAGCACCACGGCGGCGCCTCGCCGGTAGGCGGTGAGGGTCAGCTCCGGCGCCCGGCCCGCCTCCTCGGCGGCGGTCAGCGAGTTCTGCGCCAGGTTCATCAGCAGCTGGTCGATCTGCGCCGGATCGACCCGCACCTGGGCGCCGTTGCTCCGGTCCTCGACCCTCACGCGCGCGCCGCGTTTCTCGATCTCGCCGGTCAGCACCTCGCGCAGCCGCGCCAGCGGCCACACCGCCGCCACCTCCTGGAGCTCCAGCGGCCGGGGCTTGGCGTAGGCTAAGAAGTCGGTCGCCAGCCGCTCCAGGCGGTTGATCTCGGAGCGGGTGATGGCGAGCAGGCGCCGGCCCGTGGGCATGGCTCCCGGCCCCTGCTCGGCGATCTCCTCCTCCAGCATCTGCATGTTGAGGTTGAGCGAGTTGAGCGGGCTGCGGATCTCGTGCGCCAGGCCGGAGGCGAGGGTGCCGATGTAGGCCATGCGCTCGGCCTCGGCCGCCTGGGCCTCCAGGCGGCGGGCGCGGCGCAGCAGCAGCAGCACCGCGGTGTAGGCGCCCACCAGCAGCACCATCGAGGCCGCGCCGACCAGCGCCGACTGGCGGATCAGCTCGCCGCGCAGCACCGCGACCCGCTTCTCCAGCTCGCCGGCGCTGAGGCCGATCTGCAGCGACCCCAGGTCGCCGATCGGCACCTGCACCGAGGGGATGGTGGTGGCCGAAGCCTGCTCGAAGTGCTTGGTCTCGACGCGCGGCGCGGACGGCGGCGCCGGCACCTCCAGGGTGCGGCCGGCGATGGCCGGCGGCCCGACGGGCACCACGGCGTGGCTCTTGGTCTCGTAGACCAGCAGGCCGTTGCGGTCGCGGATCTCCACCGTGCGCACGAAATCGCGCTGGCGCAGGATGGAGTCGATGTAGGTCTGGGTCTCCTGCTCGACCGCCACCGCGGTGTAGAGGTCCTTGCCCTGGCGGTCCGCCTGGCGGGCGATCTGCTTGGCCAGCCCCTCGGCCTCGGTGCGGGTCTCGACCAGCACGCGGTCCATCTCGCGCTGCGACAGGGTGCGGAAGATCAGCCAGCCGAAGAGCGCGATGTCCGACAGCACGAAGACCAGGATCACCAGGAGCCCAATGAACAGGCGCCGCGAGACGCTGGATTTGGTTGCCGGCTCCATGATTGCAAGAATATCATCGCCCCGTTTGACCCCTGCCTCCCCAAGGGCATAGCATGCGTGCGGATTCCTCTGCCCATGCGCCTTGCCTCCGCTCCCCCGCGCCACCCGCTCCCGTGCGTGCCGGCACCGGCCGCTCCGCCGCCGGCCCTGGCGCCGAAGCCGGCCGCGCGGGTGCGGACGCCGATCCCCCGGCTTCTCCCGTTCCGACCGTTCCGACCGTTCCGACCTCTCCCGGCGCTCCCGGCGATCCTCCTGGCGCTGCTGCCGGCGCTGCTGCTGACCGCCGCGGCGGGCTGCGGCCGGGCTGCCGGAGCCGCCGGTCCCGCCGCCAACGCCCCCGCTCCCGCGCGAGCAGCCGCGGCGGCGGCCGAGACGCCGCGGCGCGGCGGCACCCTGGTGGCCGCCTGGGGGGCGGAGCCCTCGTCGGTCAACGAGTACATCGTCCCGCAGAGCGCGCAGACGATCGAGCTGACCTTTCAGCTGTTCACCCGGCTGGTGCGCGAGGAGCCCGACTTCGAGCGCCACCCGCCGACCTTCGGGCCGGCGCTGGCGCGCTCCTACGAGTGGTCGCCCGACCACCGCCGTCTCACCTTCCACCTGCGCGACGACGCCCGCTGGAGCGACGGCACGCCGGTGACCGCCGACGACGTGCGCTTCACCTGGCAGGCCCAGACCAGCCCGGAGGTGGCCTGGCAGTACAGCTACATGAAATCGGCGATCGCCGACGCCGAGGTGGTGGACGCGCACACCGTCCGCTTCCTGTTCAATCGGGTCTATGCCAAGCAGATGCTGGACGTCAACGAGGGCAGCATCGTGCCGCGCCACGTCTGGGGACAGGTGCCCTTCGCCCGCTGGAAGCAGAGCGGCGACTGGTTCAGGCACCACCTGGTGGTGTGCGGCCCCTTCACCATCGAGTCGTGGCAGCCGCAGCAGGAGGTGGTGCTGCGCCGCAACCCGTCCTTCTACGATCCGGCGCGCCCCTACCTCGACCGGGTGGTGATACGGATCGTGCCGGACCAGGCCAGCATCCTCACCCAGCTCGACACCGGCGAGGTCCAGTTCTCGCCGCAGATCAGTCCCGGCGACGCGCCGCGCATCACCGCCAACCCGAATCTGCAGCTGCTGGCCTACTGGTATCGCACCTGGGTGGGCGTGGCCTGGAACTGCCGGCGCCCGCCGTTCAACGAGACCGACGTCCGGCGCGCCCTGGGGCTGGCCCTCGACCGGCCGGCCATCGTCGGCAGCATCTGGCACGGCTTCGCCCGCGTCTCCGACTCGCCGATCCTCCCCACCATCTGGGCCCACGACCCCGCGCTCCGCCCGCTGCCGCACGATCCTGCCCAGGCGCGCGCCCTGCTCGCCGCGCGCGGCTTCAGGCCGGGACCCGACGGGATCCTGCAACGCGGCGGCAAGCCCCTGGCCTTCGACATCCTCACCAATTCCAGCAACCAGCAGCGCGTCGACTCGCTGGTGCTCATCCAGGAGCAGCTGCGCCGCATCGGCGTGCGCGCCCAGCCGCGGGTGGTCGAGTTCAACACCTTGCTCGCCCAGCTCGACGCCGGCACCTTCGATGCCGCCGTCGTCGGCCAGACCATGGACACCAGCCTCGACCTGTCGGCCTTCTTCAGCACCCGGGCGATCGGCGAGTCGAACCAGACCCGCTACTCCAATCCCGAGGTGGACCGGCTCCTCGACCGCGCGATGGGCCGGGCGGACATCGCCGCCTCGCAGGCGGACCTCAACCGCATTCAAGAGATCCTGCAGCACGACCAGCCCTACACCATGCTCTGGGACTCGCAGCGCCTGAGCGCCTACAACCGCCGGCTTCACGGGGTGAAGCCCAACATCCTGTACAGCTTCTACGACCTGCTGGACTGGTGGCTCGAACCGGCGGCGAAGGGCTGAAGCCGGCTGGACGGTGACCGCCCCCTACCTGCTGCGCCGCGTCGCCTCGTCCCTGCTGCTGCTGCTGCTGGTCGTAACCTTCACCTTCGTGCTGCTGCGCCTGGGCCCCGGCCGGCCGGCGGCGCTGCTGCAGGAGCAGGGGATCCCGCTCGCCGAGCAGCAGCGCCTCATCCGCGCCTTCGGCCTCGACCGGCCGCTCGCCGAGCAGTACGTCGATTGGCTGCGCCAGGTGGTGCTGCACTTCGACTGGGGCATCTCGTACAGCCAGCAGCGGGCGGTCACCGCGATCCTCGCCGAGGCGCTGCCGGCGACGCTGCTGCTGGCCGGCGCGGCGCTCGCCGTGGTCTACGGCCTCGGCCTGTCCCTGGGGATGCTGGCGGCCTGCCGGCCCGGCAGCGCGGCCGACCGCGCGATCCGGCTGGTCAGCCTCACCCTGTACTCGCAGCCGGTCTTCTGGCTCGGCCTGCTGGCGGTGCTGCTCTTCTCCCACCGGCTGGGCTGGCTCCCCAGCTCGCACATGCATTCGGTGGGGGCGAGCGACCTGCCGCCCGCGGCGCGGCTCGCCGACCTCTGCCGCCACCTGGTGCTCCCGGCGCTGACCATCGGCATCGCCGAGGCGGGGGCCGCCATCCGCTTCGTGCGCGCCGGCCTGCTCGAGGTGCTGGGGAGCGACTACATCCGCACCGCGCGGGCGAAGGGGCTGACGGAGCGGCGGGTGCTGCTGGTGCACGGCCTGCGCGCCGCCGCCCCGCCGCTCATCCATCTGCTGGGGATCGCCGTGCCGATCCTGCTGTCGGGGGTGATCACCGTCGAGGTGATCTTCGCCTGGCCGGGGATCGGCCGCATCGCCTACGAGGCCGTGCTGACCCGGGACTACCCGGTGGTCGTGGCCACCACCGCCCTCACCGCGGCCCTGGTGGTGGCCGGGAACCTGATCGCGGACCTGCTCCACGCCGCCGTCGATCCGCGCCTGCGCGAGGCGGCCGGTGGCTAGTGTCCCGCACGGCCAGTTCGTATGGTATTATCTTTCCCTCCGGCTCCCTGGCGGCGTTGCGACCTGCCGGGAGTGTCGCGACAGGCGGCAGCCGCGACCGCCTCCTCACCGTAGTCCCTGCTACGCTTGCGTCGGCGCGCCTAGCCAGGAAGCCGGATTGCGGCGCGACTACCATGCGAACTAACCGTGCGGAACACTAGCCGCGGCAGGGCGGCGCTGCGCTGGGGACCCGGCATGGTCTGCGCCCTGGTGCTGGTGGCGGTGCTGGCGCCGGTCCTGGCACCCTACGATCCCGACGAGCAGCTCGATCCCGAGGCCGCCCAGCTGCGCCCGCCCGGCACGCGGCTGGCCGCGGTGCACCTGGCCGGCGGCGGCTGGCTGCTCGCCGACCGCGTCCGGCGCACGCCGGACGGGCTCTGGGTGGAGCGGCTGGGCCGCGGCGAGCTGCTGCCCGCCGCGCAGGTGAGCAACCTGGCGGGTGCCGGGGTCGCCGATCGGCGGCTCTTCCTGCTCGGCAGCGACCGTTATGGCCGCGACGAGGCGAGCCGCCTTCTCTACGGCGCCCGCATCTCCCTCGCCGTGGGCGTCCTCGCGGCGCTGGTGGCGCTGACCGTGGGCGTCGGCGTGGGCGCGCTGGCGGCGCTCGGCGGCCCCGCCGTCGATGTGGTGCTGATGCGCGGCGTCGACGCGATGCTCGCCTTTCCGTGGATCTTCCTGCTGATCACGCTGGTCGCGCTGCTGCGGCCGGAGACGCCGGCGTTCATCCTGATCCTGGGCTGCACCGGCTGGATGACGATCAGCCGCTTCACCCGCGCCGAGCTGCTGGGCCTGTCGCAGCGCAACTTCGTGCTCGCCGCCCGGGCCCTGGGGGAGGGGCCGGTGGCCGTGCTGTTCCGCCACCTGCTGCCCAACGCCCTCACCCCGGTGCTGGTGCAGTCGTCGCTCCAGGTCGGCAACCTCATCCTGCTCGAGTCGGCGCTCTCCTTCCTCGGACTGGGCATCCAGCCGCCGACCGCGAGCTGGGGGACGATGCTGGCCGACGCCCACCAGTCGCCGCTCGGCGCCTGGTGGCTGTCGGTGTTCCCCGGGGCGGCGCTGGCCTGCTGCGTGATCGCCTTCAACCTGCTCGGCGACGAGCTGCGCGATGCCCTGGACCCGCGGTGGCGGGCTGAGCCGCCGCCATGCTGACCCGCGACTTCGACTACGAGCTGCCGGCCGAGGCGATCGCCCAGCAGCCGGCGCCGCGCGGCGCCAGCCGGCTGCTGGTCCTCGACCGCCAGGGCGCCGAGCGCCACCGGCGGATCGCCGACCTGCCGCGGCTGCTGCGCCCCGGCGACCTGCTGGTGGTCAACGACACGCGGGTGCTGCCGGCGCGGCTCTTCGGCCGGCCGGCGCCGGGGGCGCCGGGGAGAGCGGGCGAGGTCGAGCCGCGGCCGGCGCCCGC
>JASLEW010000678.1 GCA_030150965.1 Thermoanaerobaculia bacterium
CCGAGCGAGCCCCTCAGCCTCTTCATCCGTTGCGGCGAGCGCTATACGCCGCCAGCCGCCGCGGGTCCTTGGGAGGTCATCACCCTCCCCGGCGACCTTGCCCCGAACGACCTCCCAGTCGCGGTGACCGCCGCGCGCGAAGCGCTGCGCGGACGGCGCTCGGCCCGTCTGCTGATCGCGGGACCGGTGGCGCTCGGCATTGCCCTCGGCCAAGGGCTGGCCCATGAACCGGTGGCGATCGATTACCTCCAGCTCAACCAGGTCAGCAAGGAGTTCGAGGTCTGGTTGAGCAACCGCAGGAATCTCTAGGCTCTGCGGCGCTTCTGCGACCCGCCCATCAGATGCTAAGCTGCAATATGACCCCGCAAGGTCCGGCCGTGGCCGGGCCTCCCTGGCCCGCCCGTGTGGCCTGCTGAGCGCGCACTATCGCGATGCCGCTGCCGACCATCGACGACCTCCGCACCGACCTGCAGCGTGGCCTCGCTGCCGCCATGCTCGACGGCGCTCCGGCCGGGCTCAGCGCGGATCAAGCCGCCGAGGCCGCGCGCGCCGTCGTCGCCGGCCACGGCCTGCCCGCCGCAGTCGCCGCCCGCTTCGGCGAGACGCCGGTCTGCACCCTGGTGAGCTTCGACGCCGACCGTATCCAGGCCTGGGTGTTCGCGTCGGAGCGGGTGCAGGTGGCGAAGGGCGCCTCGCAGACCCTCGATCGCCTCAACCAGACGCTGCGCGAGCGGGCGCTCGCGATCCCTGGCGTTCACGGCATCGTCTATTCGGCGGGTGGGGGAGGGATGCTTTTCGCCGGCGCGTCCGCTGCCAGCTCGCCACCGCTGGCGCGGCAGCTGGAGGAGAGGGTTCGCGATCGGCTCGAAGCCAACAGTCATGAGCTGACGTTCACCGTCGTTGCGCTCCCCCTCTGCTCGCGCGATCTGCTTCCCTCCGCCCCGGCGATCAGCCTCTCCGGCGCCCTTCATCGCTTCACCGTCGTCGATGGCCTGCGCGGCGCCCTGACCCGCCTCCAGGTCGAGCTCCGCGCCCGCAAGGATGCCGCGCCTCGCCGCGGCGGCGCCGGCGTCCAGCTGCTCGCGCGGCCAGGAGCCGCCAGCGAGCGCTGCCCCTCCTGCGGCCGCCGGCCACCGGGCGCCGACCCCCTGGTCGACGATGGCCCGCAGAGCTGGTGCGGCTGGTGCCGCGGCCTGCGTCAGGTCTGCCTCGACGGCGGTCGCCAGCCGCGCGAGCCCCGCCACGGCACACCCCGCTCGCCGACCTTCTCCGACCTCGCGGAGTCTTCGCCGCGCCGGCGGCGTTACCTCGGCTTCGTCGCCGTCGACGGCAATGGCATGGGCAGCGTCCTGCAGGGGGTTCGCGACCTCGTCCAGTTGCGCGCCTTCAGCGAGGTGACCTCTCACATTTACAGCGCGGCGCGTGCCGGCGTCGAAGCCGTCCTCGCCGGCGGCTTCCTCGATCCTCTCTGGGATCCGGCGGACGCCTATCTCTCCCTCTTGAGCGGCGGCGACGAGATCACCGTCGTGCTGCCCGCGGCTGCGGCGCCCCTGACCGCGCTCACCCTCCTGCGCAGCGTGGAGAGCGGCTTTGACGCGGCGGCCGTCCGCGGTGGGCTGCTGCACGACGCCTTCGAGCACGACGCACCTCTGCTTGCCAAGCTTGCCCATGCCGGTGCCGCGGCCGGCCTGGTGATCGCCCAACCGAGTTACCCGGTGCGCCTGCTGCGCAGGTACGCCGACACTCTGCAAAAGCAGGCCAAGGCCGCGTGCGCCGCGCGCGGCTCGCGCTCCGGCGTGGCCTGGTCGCTGCTCACCGATTCCTCGCCGCTGCCGGAAGGAACGACCGGCGCCACCGAGCCGGGCGACCTCGATCTCGACAGCTTCGAGCAGCTCTGGCGCGAGGCGCGGGAGGCACGAGACTCCGCCTTGCCGAGGGCTGCCCTGCAGCGCCTGGTCAATCAGTACCGTGATGAGGACGACAGCCTGCGCTCCCTGCCCGCCGGCGCCGCACGGCGGGAGGCGCTGGATCGCCTGGCCGCCAACTTCTTCCGCTACCAGCTCGCGCGCAACTCAGCGCTCGCCGCCTGGTGGGAAGCCGTCGCGCCCGCCGGCGCCGCGCTGGGACGACCCGCGGCAGAGGACCCCGTCGCCGCATGGTTCGGCGCCGGCGGCGGCCGAAAGCTCGCGCAGCTCGTCGATCTGTTGTCGATCGAGCCCTTTCCTGACGCCGCGGGGCCGCCCCGGTGAAGGCCTTCTCGATCCATGTCCGCCCCGCCGTGGCGGCTCTGTCGATCGGCGGTCAGGCCTCGCCTGATCGCGGCGGCGACCACGCGACCGCCCGCGACCATCAGGGCCGCCTGGTCATTCCCGCATCGGCGCTCCGCGGAGCATTGCGCATCGAGCTTGAGCGGCTGCTGCTGGGCCGCGACGCAAATGCGGTGGTGTGCAACCCCAATCAGCCGCCGCCCGCCGCGCCCAGCCGCTCCTGCGACTGCGCGGTCTGCCGGCTCTTCGGCGAGCCGGGGGGTGCCACGGGCACGCTGCGCCTCGAAGATGCCGTGCTCCCCACCGCCCTCCAGCCGGCGGTCCTGCGCCCGCGCATCGCCATGAGCCGCCGCACGCGCACGGTGGTCGACCAGCATCTCGGATTCCTGGAGACCAGCGATCTGTTGGGCGGCGATCCTGCCCCTGATCTCCCGGTGGCCGAGGTCTTTAAGGCGGCGGCTCGGCTGGTCCCGCGTGGCCCTGGGGAGACCGCGGCAGCACTCGAGGATCTGCAGAACCTGCGCGCCGCCTGCGCCGCCCTGACGGCGATCGGCGGCGGCCGGGCGCGTGGCCTCGGCTGGGTGGAGTGCTCGCTGGTGGAGGATCCGGCTGCCGCCCCGGCGCCCGACCCCGACACCCCGGCCAGCCAACCGCGAACGGACACCGCCGCCCTCCGCCTCTGCTTTGAAGCGCTGGCGCCGCTTCATTTCGGGCAGGGCCGGCCGATCGCTTTCTTTCAGCCCACCCTGACCCACGCTCCGGGCTCGACCGTGCGGGGCGCCGTCTCCTTCGCCCTTCTCGAAGGCCGCCTGTGCGGCGCGGGCGAGGAGGCTTTCCAGGCCCTCGCCGAACGCGCCACCTTCGGCTCGGCGCGCATGGCGGGCGACGTGCCCTCGGCCACCCGGCGGCGCTGCCGTCCGTTCGAGCACGTCTTCGACGGCCTGGTGGCGGAGATCCTGCAGCGTCAGGCCGCGCGTTACGGCGTGGCGCTGGCGGCCACGCCCGGCGGCGAGTGCGCCCATCCGGGCTGCCGGGCGCCGAAGATTCTGCCCCACCCCAGGCGCGCCGGCGCGCCGCTCCCCGTGCAGCGCGTCCGCGGCCGCACCGCGCTCAACCGCCTCACCGCCACCGCGATGGATCAGAAGCTCTACTCGGTCGAGGTGCTCGAACCCGCGACCCAGACAGCGGGTGGCGCCACGCCGCCGCCCGGCCCTCTGCGGCTTCAGGCAGAGGTGCGCGGCCTTGAGCCCGCCTCCGCCGCCCTGCTCTCTGCGCTCGACGGTCGCGAGGTCTGGTTGGGCGGCAAGCGCTCGAAGGGCATGGGCCGCTGCCGGCTGACGGTCGAACGGGAAGCATCCTTGCTGCCCCTCCCCGCCGCGGACGCCGCCGCCGCCGCCCAGGCGGCGGTCGAGGCGCTGTCCCAGGCGCTGAGCGAGGGCTGGCAGACCGTGCGCACCGGCGCGCCGGCGTTGCGCGAGCGGCTGCTCGCCGAGGACGAGCTGGCCCTGGCCCTCGTGCTGAGCGAGCCCTGGAGCCCGGACGTGGCGCCCCACGCGCTCGTCGCGACGATCCACGCCGGACCCATCGCGGCCGCCGAGGCCGGCAGCGGCGCGAGCCCTGCGCTGCGCTGCCTCGACGCCTTCCTCGCCCTGGGCGAGGAGGGCCGCTTCGGCGCCAACGAGGCCCGCCGCTATGGCGGCGCCGAGGCTCTCACCGGCGAGATGCCGCCGCGCCTGGTGGCGGCGGCAGGATCGGTCTATGTCTATGCCGTGGGGCGGGAGCTGCTGCGCTCGCGCCTCGGCGCCTGGGTCGAGCAGGGCTTGCTCGGCGCCGGCGTGAACCACACGATCGGCTGGGGGCGGTTCGCCGTGCGCGGTCCGGACCCCGATTTCTGAGCCGTGGCGAGCGGATGGAGGTGGTGCCAATGGAGGTTGCAACCAACGCCGCTGGGAGCACACCCGCGGAGATCCTGGCAAAGCACAAAGCTTGGCTGGTCGGACAGGGCGACGAAATCGGCAAGAAAGCTCGCCGCAACTCCGACTGGGCGAGCCAGGCCCGCACTCTCCTGGAGGCTGCCCGCTCCGAGACCGAGCCCGCCGTGATCCTGAACCTCCTGCGCTACCAGCGGGCGCGCAATAAGAACTGGGTCACCCCAGAAAATGTCTTTTCGCCGCTGGAGCAGGCGATGAACGAGTGCATCAAGAGGGCCGCCCAGGCCCCGGATGTCGCGCTTGAGCTGATGCGCCATCTGCTCGTCTACACCCTGCGCGCCTACACCTACGAATGGAAGCTGGCGGAAAAGGAGGGGCGTCAGGGGAGGCCGACGTCATGACCCCGCCTGCGCACGACCGTCTGCTGCAGCGTTACTCGATCCGCGGCGACCTCGTGTGCGATACCGCCGTCCACGTCGGCGCGGGCGGAACCGGCGTCGAGGCGCTCGCCACCGACATGCCGGTCGCCCGCGACGGCCGCGGCCGTCCGTATCTGCCGGGAGCCTCCCTGCGGGGCGCCCTGCGCTCCGGCATCGAGTCGTTGCTGCGCGGTCTCGACCGGCCCGGGCAACGGGTCTGCGATCCCTTCGACAAGCATCCGAGCGCCGGCCAGAGCTGCTCCGAGCGGGTCAACCAGGCGCGCCAGGAGCGTCAGACCCTGACCGAGGCGGACGCTTTTCAGCTGGCCTGGGACAACGCCTGCGAGGTTTGCAAGCTCTTCGGCCACTCCTTTCTCGCCTCCCGGGTCCGCCTCGCCGACCTCCCCCTGCAGCCCCTGCCGGGCGCCGCGCTCACCTACACCCGCGACGGCGTCGGCCTCGACCGCGACCTGCGCACCGCGGCGCGCGGCATCCTCTTCAACTTCGAGGCCGTTCCCGCCGCGGCGTGCTTTACGCTTCGCATCGAGTTCGAGAACGCCGAGCCGCACGAGATGGGGCTGCTGCTCATCGGCCTCGACCTCTTCGCCGAGGGGCTGGCGACGGTCGGCGGCAAGAGCGCCCGTGGCCTCGGCCTGGCGCGCGTCGAGAGCCTGGCGATCGTGCGGCGCAAACCGGCGGACTTCTTCGCCGGCACCGGCGGCGCGACCCTCGGCGACGACGACCTGAGAGAGTTCCGTGCCGCGGCCCAGCGCCACTACCTGGAAGGAGCCGACTGATGTTCCGCAAGCTCTACAACCAGGCCATCTTCAGCGGCTCGCTGCGCCCGGATGGACCGCTCCTCGTCGTCCAGGGCGGAGCGTCGCTCGATCCGCTGGCCCCCGACCTGGCGTTCGTCCGCACCCTGCGCGGCGGTGAGCCCACGGTCTACCTCCCCGGTTCGTCGCTTAAGGGAGTGCTGCGCGCCCAGGGCGAACGTCTCCTGGCGACGGCGATCGGTGACAGCGCGGCGGAGGAGCCCTTCAACTCCAAGGCTCCGCGCCGCTCTGCGGCGCAGCACGAACGCGAGAAGAAGGACGGCGAAACCTCTGCCGTCTACGCCCTCTCCTGTGAGGCGGACCGGCTGTTCGGCTCGACCCAGATCGCCGGCCGCCTGCGCATCGGCGACGCCTGCCCGGCGACACCCGAAGCTGCCACCGCCGCCAACCGCACCGAGGTGCGCTACGGCGTCGCCATCAGCCGGGCCAAGCAGTCGGTCCAGGTCGGGCCGTTCGAGCAGGAGGCGGTCACCGGCGGCAGCTTCAGCTTCCAGGCCACCCTGGAGAACTTCGAGCTCTGGATGCTGTCGTTGGTCATCCAGGTCTTCCGCGACCTGCACGAGGGGCTGGTCCAGGTGGGCCACAGCAAGTCCCGTGGCTTCGGCACCGTGCTGGTCGACGAGCCAACCCTGCGCCTGCGCTGGCCCGGCGCCGCTCCGCCGCGGCTCGAGGGCGTCGGCGCGCGGGAGAGCTCCGCGGCCGTCCGCACCGCCTACGCCCTCGATGCTGCGGACTGGGTCGAGCTGCCGGCCGGCAGCACCGCCGAGCGCGACGGCCTCTTCGCCGCCTATCGCTACCTCGGCTGGGAGGAGATCGACCGCGTGCAGGATCGGCTCGCCGCCGGACCATGGCCGGCATTTGTGACCCGCGCCCGCCGAGGAGCCGGCCATGGGACATAGCGCGGTGCCGCGCGCCTATCCCGAGATCGAGCGCGCGGCGTTCGTGTCTCACGCCACCTTCCAGCCTGGCCGCTGGACCGGCGTCCTCCACCTGACCTGGACGGTCGCCCCGGCCCACCCGGTCGTCATTGGCGCCGGCTGGTACGGCGTGCGCGGCGGCGAGGCGGAGCCCGACCGCCGCCCCAACCTGGGACCCCGGCGCCGGCAGCCCCTGCGCGTGCCCCCCATCGAGGTGGTGGCGGAGATCGTGCGCCGCGGCGGCGCCGGCGTCCCGGTGCTGCCGGGAAGCTCGCTCAAAGGCGCCGTTCGCCAGGTCTACGAGCTGCTCACCCCATCCTGCGCTCTCGCTCCCGGCCGCGCCTGCCGCATCAGCGTCCGCGAGCGCGAGCCGCAGGTCTGCCCCGCCTGCTCCCTGTTCGGGGGCGCCGGCCTCGGCGGCCGGCTCGCCTTCGGCGAGGCCGAGCCCTCCGCCGCGAACTGGAAGACCCTGATCGGCGTGCGCAAGACCCCGATGGCGTGGCAACCCGGCCAGCCAAAGGAGGGCACGTTCCGCGTCTATGGCCAGCGCCGCGCCATCCTTCCCGACGGCAGGCCCCCCGTCGAGGACGAGAACACCTGGGCCGTCTGGGGCCAGTTTCGCTCGCGCCTGCGCCTGACCAACGCCTCCGACGAAGAGCTCGGCGTCCTCTTTGGCGCCCTCGGCCTCGGTGCCGACAGCCCGATGGTCCGCGTCGGCGGCAAGAAGTACCACGGCTTCGGCGCCGCCGACGTCGCCCTGGTCGAGGCCCGCCGAGCCCACCCGCCACCGCGTGCCGTCGTGCAAGCTGCCGACCTCGACGCGTGGGCCCGCGGCCTGGTCGACCGCTGGGTGACGCGCGTTCCCGGCCGCCAGACAACCTGGAAGGCGTTCCACGACGCGCTCGGCGCGTGACCAAGAGCGAGCCAGATGATCTCCGCGCAGCGCAAGCGTGATCTCCTCGGCCGTGCCCAAAAACTGGCCGACGAGCTGGCCCAGGGCGGCGTCACTCGTGCGGAGCTGCGGCCCGTGCTCAACGCCCTCTTCCTGCCGCCACTCCCCTGGCCGCAGCGCTTCGAAGCGGCGAACCGGCTCCTGGAGGCCCTGCCGGAGTCCTGGGTCGCAAAGCGCAGCGGCAAGACGCGCCCCCAGCTGGCCCAAGTCCGAGGAGCCATCCGGCCCCTCTTCCGCGAAAGGCCCGCCGAGCGCGAGCTTGCGTTCCTGCTCGGCTGGACCGCCCGTCTGCTGCAGGTCAAGACCGTCGAGAGCGCGGGCAAGACCCTGGACGAGATCCGCAAGCGGCAGATCAGGTAACAGAAACGGTCTCCAATGAGCGATCTTGGCCATTGCGTCGTCGATGCCTCCGTGGCCGTGAAACTCTTTCTTACTGAGGAGGAGTTCTCCGAGCATGCGAAGGAGCTCTTTGCGGCTCTTCAGGAAGACCCAAGGCCCCGCTTCCTCGTTCCCGACCTTTTCTATCTCGAATGTCTTCACACCGTGGTCAGGAAACTTCGAGGTAGGCACCACAAGGAAGATCTGGCATGGGACCACACCGCGACGCTGTTCGGCTACAACCTGGATGTCGTGGCCAGCCTGGATCTGGTCCGGCCCGCTCTGGCCCTTGTGCGCAGATACGGCATCGGAACCTACGACGCCGTCTATGTGGCACTCGCCAGCCGGGAAGATGTCCCAATGATCACGGCGGATGACAAGCTACTGAGCCACCTCAAGGGCAGTCCCTGGGTTGTCGGCCTTGCCTCTCATGTCGAAGCGCAGAGGCGGAGCTTACCAATTCCGCCGGAGGACGAGGAATGAGTGCCGAACCTCGGCGCTCCCCCGATCCGAAGCTGCTTCCGGCGGGCCCGCAGCCAGTCCGAAGCGACCTGATCACCACGGAGGGATTGCGACCACGTGAGGAGGTAGTAGCTCCAGATGCGTTCGAACTTCCTGTCGGAGCTGACCTGAGCAGAACGGAGGGATGCCGACACGAAAGCGCTCCGGCACCTGGTGCCAATCACGTAGCTGCAACCGCGGGCCAAGAGGGCCGGAGTTGCACTACCAGCACCCCGACCCGGGTCAGCTCGCCGGGTCCAGTCCCTCATCAGGAGAAGACCGCCCGGCAGCATGCGCCCGGCCGCCAGGATCGCCGCGAGGGTGCTCTTGCCCGCCCCGGAGGTGCCGCGGAGGAGCACGCGGTCTCCCTCCCGGATCTCCAGCTCCAGGCGGCGGAAGAGCGGTTCCGGGCGGCCGCTCGGCGCAGCGGTCAGATCCTGCGCCGCGAGCAGGAGCGGCGCTCCGCGCGCCCTCTCCGCCCGCCGTGGTGCTGCGGCCCTCGGCCGCTCTCTGCGGCCCGCTGGTGAAGGCGCTTGCCGCTGGACGTTGGAACGTTCGTGGGGAAAATTGGCTGAAAAGAACGGCCTGGTCACGGCCGATGCTAAGATTCGATCGGAGGTCGAGCATGCCCGCCAGAACCTACACCGCCATCCTGGAGAGGGAAGGAGAGCTCTACGTCGCGCTCTGTCCGGAGCTGGACGTGGCCAGCCAGGGGCCGACCCTCGAAGAGGCCACGGCGAATCTCAAAGAAGCCGTCGAGCTCTTCCTGGAGTGCGCCGACCCGCGCGAGATCGCGGAACGCGAGCGCGGTACCGTGTTCGTGACCCATTTCGAAGCCGTGCATGGGTAAGCTCCGCGTCCTGTCTGGGCGTGAGGTGTGCCAGATCCTTGCGGATCAAGGGTTTTCCCAGGTTCGTCAGAAGGGCAGCCACATCGTGATGCAGCTGCGCACGCGAGAGACGACGGTCACTGTCGTCGTGCCCGATCACCGCGAGATCGCGATCGGAACTCTCCAGGCGATCATCCGCGAGAGCGGCCTCGCCAGGGAGCGCTTCGAGCGTTGAGCCGCGACGCCTGGCCCAGCAGCTGCGGCGCGCCTCGAGGAGCGTCTCCAGGAGTGTCCCGGCAGGGAGCGGCCTTCATCACAAACATCTCATTCTCAGTGATTAACTGGCGGAGGGGGTGGGATTCGAACCCACGGGCCCCTTGCGGGGCCGGCGGTTTTCAAGACCGCTGCTTTAGACCACTCAGCCACCCCTCCGGGGGTGCGGTGCGGGCGGGTCGAGACGGGTGAGGCCGCCGGTGTAGGGGTGGAGGGCGGCGGGCAGGAGGACCGAGCCGTCCGCCTGCTGGCAGTTCTCCAGGATCGCGATGAGGGTGCGGCCGACGGCCAGGGCGGAGCCGTTCAGGGTGTGGAGGAAGCGCGGCCGGCCGCCGGCGGGGCGGTAGCGCAGGTCGGCGCGGCGGGCCTGGAAGTCCTCGCAGTTGCTGCACGAGGAGATCTCGCGGTAGGCCGCCTGGCCGGGCAGCCAGACCTCGATGTCGTAGGTCTTCGCCGCGGAGAAGCCGGTGTCGCCGGTGGAGAGGCAGACCACGCGGTAGGGCAGCTCCAGGAGGCGCAGGATCGCCTCGGCGTGGCCGGTCAGCTCCTCCAGGGCGGCGTAGCTGGTCTCCGGGGTGGTCAGCTGCACCAGCTCGACCTTGTTGAACTGGTGCTGGCGGATGAGGCCGCGCACGTCCTTGCCGTAGGAGCCCGCCTCGCTGCGGAAGCAGGGCGTGTGGGCGGTGTAACGGAGGGGCAGGCGAGCCTCGTCGAGGATCTCCTCGCGGTGCAGGTTGGTCAGCGGCACCTCGGCGGTCGGCACCAGGAAGTAGTCGTGGCCCTCCAGCTTGAACAGGTCCTGCTCGAACTTGGGGAGCTGGCCGGTGCCGACCAGGGAGGCACGGTTGAGGATGAACGGCGGCAGCACCTCGGTGTAGCCGTGGGCGCGGGTGTGCTGGTCGAGCATGAGGCCGATCAGTGCGCGCTCGACGAGCGCCCCGGCGCCGAAGGAGACGGTGAACCTGGCGCCGGCCAGCTTGGCGCCGCGCTCGAAGTCGAGGATGCCCAGGGCGGGGCCGAGGTCCCAATGGGGCCGCGGCTCGAAGCCGAAGCGCGGCGGCTCGCCCACCACGCGCTCGATCCGGTTGGCGCTCTCGTCGCGCCCCACCGGCACGCTCGCGTGCGGCAGGTTGGGAAGCGCCAGCTCCAGCGCCGTCAGCTCGGGCTCCATGGCCGCCAGGCGCGCCTCCAGCTCGGCGGCCCGCTCCTTGAGCCGCGCCACCGCCGCGATCTCGGCCGCCGCGTCCTCGCCGCGCTGCTTCGCCGCGCCGATCCCGCGGCTCGCCTCGTTGCGGCGGCGCTTCAGCTCCTCCACCTCGACCAGCGCCGCGCGCCGCTCGCCGTCCAGCCGCAGCCAGGCCGCGGGCAGGGCGGGATCGACGCCGCGGCTCATCAGCCGGTCGCGCACACCCTCGGGATCGTCGCGCAGCAGCTCACGGGACAGCATGAGGGCGGAGTCTATCCTGTCTCCCGCGCCGGCGGCGGGAGGTCAAAAGCTACAGCCAGGGTTCCACCCGGCGCAGCCTCCCGACCTCGTCGAAGTCGCGGTCGTAGCTGCAGATCGCCGTGGCGCCGCACTGCAGGGCCACGGCGGCGTGCACGGCATCGCGCACCGTGAGGCGGTCGTGAGCATCGAGCAGCTCCCGGGCGGCACCCATAACCTCGGCCGTGACCGGCAGAGCGGCCGGCACGATGCGGCGGGCAAGGTTGAAGATCCGTCTTCCCTCGTGATCGAAGCCCAGCGAGCGATAGCGGTGCAGGATCTCCTGGAGGACCTCCGCGTCGATCGCGGCATCCACCTCACCCTCCGCGACCCGCAGCAGGAAGCTCTCGCTGGGCGCCTTGTGAGGATGACTCCTCCCGGCGGCGTACATGAAGACGTCGGTGTCGATCAGGATCACGGGCGCGGCTCTTCGTAGTCCGCCACGGACTCTCGCTCCATCTGCTCCGGGTCCGAGACCGGCAACGACATCGTCGCCAGCTCCCTGACCGCCGCGATCCGCGCTTCCCGGCTGACGATGCCGTATTGAGCCTCGCAAGCCCGGCGGACCAGCTCGCCAAGGCTGATCCCCTTCTGGCGGGCGAGCCGGGTCAGGTGCCGGTGGAGGTCCGGCGGCAGGAGAAGGGTGGTCTTATGAGTGAGCTCCATATGCACCTCCACCTATGGAGGTTGCCATGCACAGGAAGCGCGGTCAAGCGGCCGGAGCGGAGGATGGTCCTCTGGGCCAGGCCGGCGGGCGCCGGCCACACGGGAACGGAGCGCTTCCGGGCGGAGCGGTCCAGACTGGTAGACGCCGGGCAGAGGTCCGGAGCGGTTGCGGCTCCTGCGGCGGCCGCTTAGACTCAGCGCCTCGGTGCTCCGCAACTTTTTCCGCTCTCCAGCCCCTTCCGCCCTGCTCGCGGCGCTGGCGATGCTGGCGGCAGCGGCCACCTTCGCGGCGCATGCCGCCGACCCGGTGGACGCCGCCGAGGCGGCCTTCCTCGGCCGGATGGCGGCCCTGGTCCTGGCGGCGGTGGCGGTGCTGGCGCCGCCGCCCGCCTGGGAAGCGGGGCTGGGCGCCGCGCTCGCCACGGCGGCGGTCTGGGGGCTGCCGGCGGGACCCGGGCGGGGCGCCGTGGTGGTGGCGCTGCTGGCCGGCGCGCTCTCGGTCGCGGGCTGCCGCCGGCTTCAGCGCCTCTGGGCTGCCCGCGGTGCTGCCGAGCGGGAGCGGCCTCACCTCTGGATGGCCCGCGTTTGGACCGCCCGCTTGGCGACGCCGAGGCGGCCTCGGCGCGAGGTCGCGAGCCCTGCCGGTGGGCTCGCCGCGGCGGCCGCCCTCTGCCTCGGCTGGCAGGCTCTGCTGCGGGGCGAGCTGCTGTTTGCTCCCGGTCACGCCCTCCGTCCCTGGACGGCGCTGCTGGCGCTCCCGCCGCTGGCGGGCATCGCGGTGGCGCTGCTCTGGCGCCACCGCGGCATGCTGCCGGCCCTGGCCGCCGCGGGTGCCGCGGCGGTGCTCGCCCCCGGCTGGACGGTGGGCACGACGCTCGCCCTGGTGGCGCTGGCGGGAGGGAGCGTCCTGGACGGTCTCGCCGGTCGGATCGGCCTGGCCGGCCCGGCCGGCGACGCCTCTCGCGGAACCGGCGCCGCCGCCGGAGAGCCGCGGGCCGGAGAGGGCGGCCCCGGCAAGGATCTCGCGGATGCCGCCTCGATCGGGCCGGCATCGATGACCACCTCCGCCCCAGCGCGCGCGGCCGGTCC
>JASLEW010000717.1 GCA_030150965.1 Thermoanaerobaculia bacterium
CAGGGCGTGGCGCGCCGGCGGCGCCGCGCCGCCGGCGCCGGCCGCCATCCGGCGGCACGACCGCCGCGCGGAGCTGCCGCTGTCCTTCGCCCAGCAGCGGCTGTGGTTCATCGATCAGCTGGAGGGCGGGCCGCTCTACAACGTGCCGGTCGCGGTGCGGGTTGCGGGAGAGCTGTCGGTGGCCGTGCTGTCGCGGGCGTTCGCGGAGGTGGTGCGCCGGCACGAGGTGCTGCGGACGGTGTTCCCCGCGGTCGCGGGGCAGGCGCGGCAGGTGATCCTGCCGCCAGCCGACGTGGCGGTCCCCCTGGTGGACCTGGCGGCCCTCCCGGCGGCGCGGCGCCGGCCGGTGGCGGAGGGTCTGGCGGCGGCGGCGGCGCGCCGGCCTTTCGACCTGGCGCGGGGGCCGCTGCTGCGGGTGGGACTCTGGCGCCTGGACGCGGCGGAGCACCTGCTGCTCGCCGCCATGCACCACATCGTGAGCGACGGCTGGTCGCTCGGGGTGCTGCTGCGGGAGCTGCGGGCGCTCTATCCGGCGCTGGCCGCGGGGCAGCCCTCGCCGCTGCCCGAGCTGCCGGTGCAGTACGCGGACTTCGCGGCCTGGCAGCGGGGCTGGCTCGCCGGCGGCGTGCTGGAGGCGGAGCTCGGCTACTGGCGGGAGCGCCTTGCCGGCGCGCCGCCGGTCCTCGATCTGCCCACCGACCGCCCGCGCCCGGCGGTCGCGAGCTTCCGCGGCGCGGTCCGGCGGCTGGCGCTCGGGCCCGGGCTCGGCGAGGCCCTGGCCGCGCTCTCGCGGCGGCAGGGCGCGACCGTATTCATGACGCTCCTCTCGGCTTTCGGGGTGCTGCTGGCGCGTTTCACCGGCCAGGCCGATCTGACGCTGGGCACCGCGGTGGCCGGCCGCGGCCGGCTGGAGACCGAGGAGCTGATCGGGTGCTTCGTCAACAGCCTGGTGCTGCGGCCCGATCTCTCGGCCGGGCCGCAACTGCCGGCCGGGCCGCGGTTCGCCGAACTGCTGGCGCGGGTGCGCCGCGAGGCGCTCGCGGCCTACGCGCACCAGGACCTGCCGTTCGAGCGCCTGGTCGAGGAGCTGGCGCCGGAGCGGAGCCTGGCCCGCACGCCGCTGTTCCAGGTGATGTTCGCCTGGCAGAGCGCCGAGCTGGGCGAGCTTGCGCTGCCGGGGCTGCGGCTGGTTCCCCTGGAGCTCCTGGAGGAGGTCGCCAAGTTCGACCTGTTCCTGTCGCTGCTGCCGGCGGACCGCGGCATCGCCGCCACCTTCTCCTACGCGCGGGACCTGTTCGACGCCGCGACGATCGAGCGGCTGGCGGCGGCCTGGTCGGTGCTGCTGGCGGCGGCGGCCGAGGATCCCGAGCTGCCGGCCGCGCGGCTGCCGCTCCTCGGCCCGGGCGAGCGGCATCAGCTGGTGGTCGAATGGAACGCCACGGGCTCGCGTTTGCCGGCCGGCGGCACGCTGCCGGAGCTCTTCGCCGTGCAGGCGGCGGCCTGGCCGCGGCGGGCCGCCTGGGAGCTCGGCGGCGAGGTGCTGTGCTACGCCGATCTGGCCGCCCGCGCGGACGCGGTGGCGCGCTTCCTGCGCCGGCTGGGGGTGGGAGCCGGCGAGCTGGTGGGGCTGTGCCTGGAGAGCTCGGGCGATCTGCTGGCGGCGATCCTGGGGGTCCTCAAGGCCGGGGCCGCCTACCTGCCGCTCGATCCGGACACCCCGCGCGAGCGGCTGCGGTGGATGCTCGCGGACAGCGGCGCGCCGCTGCTGCTCACCCAGGAGAGCCTGGCGCCGCGGCTGCCGGAGTCGGCGGCGCGGGTGGTGCGCCTCGACTCGCAATGGCAGGAGGTCGCCGAGGCCGGCGGGAGCGGCGGCGCAGGCGAGGCCGCGGCGGGCGCCGTGGCCGGGAACGGTGCGGCCGCGAGCGGCGTCGGCGCTCCTGGCGCGCCTGGCGCTGATGGCGCTGATGGCGCTGATGGCGCCGATGGCGCCGAAGGCAGCGGGGGCGACTTCGGCGCCGCTGGCGGCCCCGGTGGCATGGACGGCGCGGGCCGCGCGGCGGGCGCGGCGGATCCGGCCTACGTGATGTACACCTCGGGCTCGACCGGCCGGCCCAAGGGCGTGGTGGTGCCGCACCGGGCGGTGGTGCGGCTGGTGCTCGGGGCCGACTACGCCGACCTCGGCGATCCGGGCGGGGGCGGCGAGGAGCTGCGGATCGCGCAGCTGTCGAACCTGGCGTTCGACGCGGCGACGTTCGAGATCTGGGGCGCGCTGCTCACCGGCGCGACGCTGGTGGGGGTCCCCAGGGCGACGCTCCTCGCGCCGGCGGAGCTGGCGGCGTTCCTGGCCGCGGCGCGGATCCACGTACTGTTCCTGACCACGGCGCTGTTCAACCAGGTGGCGCAGCAGGAGCCGCGGGCCTTCGCCGCGGTCCATACCGTGCTGTTCGGCGGCGAGGCCGCCGATCCGGGCGCGGTGCGCCGGGTGCTGGCGAGCGGCGCGGCGCCGGCGCGGCTGGTGAACTGCTACGGACCGACCGAGAACACCACCTTCAGCACCTGGTACCGGGTGGAGGAGCTGGCCGCCGGCGCGGCGGCGGTGCCGATCGGACGCCCGATCGCCAACAGCCGGGCGTACGTGCTGGACGCGGGGCTGCAGCCGGTGCCGGTGGGCGCGGTGGGGGAGCTGGCGCTGGGCGGCGAGGGGCTGGCGCTGGGGTACTGGCGCCAGCCGGAGCTGACGGCGGAGCGGTTCGTCGAGAGCCCGGCGCTGCCCGGCGAGCGCCTGTACCGGACCGGCGACCTGGCGCGCTGGCTGCCGGACGGCCACCTGGAGTTCCGCGGCCGGCGCGACCAGCAGGTCAAGCTGCGCGGCTTCCGCATCGAGCTCGGGGAGATCGAGCAGGCGCTCACGGCCGTGGCGAGCGCGGCGAGCCTGGCAAACGCGGCGAGTGTGGCGAGCACCGCGAGCGTGGCGGCGAACACCGCCAACGCCGCGAAGGCAGCGCACCCGGCGGACACCGCGAACGGGACAAACGCGGCGAGCCTGGCAAACGCTGCGAGTGCGGCGAACGCCGCGCACCCGGCGGACACCCCGAACGGGGCAATCGTGGCGGGCATGGCGGACGCGGCGAGTGTGGCGAACGCCGAGAATGCGGCGAACCCGGCGGGCACCGCGGACGGGAGCCTGGCTGCCGTCGCCGAGGCGGCGGTGGTCCTGCGGGAGGACCTTCCCGGGGGGCGCGGCCTGGTGGCCTACCTGGTGCCGGCCGCGGGCGCCGAGCTGTCCGCCGCGGCGCTGCGGCAGGCGCTCGCCGAACGGCTGCCCGCCTACATGGTGCCGGCCTGGTTCGTGCCGCTCCCGGCGCTGCCGCGGACGCCCAACGGCAAGGTGGACCGGCGGTGGCTGGCGGAGCGCGGGCCGGTGCCCGCCGGGGCCGCCGGGGCCGCCCTGGCATCCGGGACCGCGGGGGCTGCCCTGGCATCCGGGACCGGCGGGGCCTTCGGGATCGCCGGGACCGCCGGGGCCGGCGCGGCGCCGCGCACCGCGGTCGAGGAGATCGTCGGCGGCATCTTCGCCGCGGTCCTGGGCGTCGAGGCGGTGGGGACGGCGGCCGATTTCTTCACCCTGGGCGGCCATTCGCTGCTGGCCACGCAGCTCGCCTCGCGGGTGCGGGCGGCGTTCGGGGTCGAGCTGCCGCTGCGCGCGTTCTTCGAGCATCCGACCGTCGCCGCCCTGGCCCGGGAGGTCGAGAGGGCCGCCGGTCTGGGCGGCGCCGCGCCGCCGCTGCCCGCCGCCGCCGCGCGGGCGGGCCGGCAGGCGGAGCCGCCGCTCTCCTTCGCGCAGCAGCGGCTGTGGTTCCTGGATCAGCTGGCGGGCGGCGCGCTCTACAACGTGCCGCTCGCGCTGTGGATGAGCGGCCCGCTGTCGGTCGCCGTGCTGTCGCGGGCGTTGAGCGAGGTGGCGCGGCGGCACGAGGTGCTGCGGACCGTGTTCCCCGCGGCGGCGGGCCGCGCGCGGCAGGTGATCCTGCCGGCCTCGGGGGTGGCGGTGCCGCTGCTGGACCTGACGGGCCTGGCCCCGGCGCGGCGCCGGCCGGTGGCGGAGGGCCTGGCGCGGCAGGAGGCGCGCCGGCCCTTCGATCTGGCGCGGGGGCCGCTGCTGCGGGTGGCGCTCTGGCGGCTGGACGAGACGGAGCACCTGCTGCTCGTCGCCATGCACCACATCGTGAGCGACGGCTGGTCGCTCGGGGTGCTGCTGCGGGAGGTGACCGCCCTCTACGCGGCGCTGGCCGCGGGGCGCCCCTCGCCGCTCGCCGAGCTGCCGCTGCAGTACGCCGACTTCGCGGCCTGGCAGCGCGGCTGGCTCACCGGCGGCGTGCTGGAAGGCGAGCTCCGCTACTGGCGCGAGCGTCTCGCCGGCGCGCCGCCGCTCTGCGACCTGCCGGCCGACCGGCCGCGCCCCGCGGTGCAGAGCTTCCGCGGCGCGCTCCGTCCGCTGGCGCTGCCGCCCGCGCTCTCCGCGGCCCTCGCGGCGCTCTCGCGGCGGCAGGGGGCGACGCTCTTCATGACCCTGCTGTCGGCCCTGGGCGTGCTGCTGGCGCGCTTCGCGCATCGCGACGACCTGACGCTGGGCACCGTCGTGGCCGGCCGCAACCGGCTGGAGACCGAGGACCTGATCGGGTTCTTCGTCAACACCCTGGTGCTGCGGCCCGACCTGTCGGGGGTGCCGCGCTTCGGCGAGCTGCTGTCGCGCATGCGCCGGCAGGCGCTCGACGCCCAGGCGCATCAGGACCTGCCGTTCGAGAAGCTGGTCGAGGATCTGGCGCCGCGGCGCAGCCTGTCGCACACGCCGCTGTTCCAGGTGATGTTCGCCTGGCAGAGCGCGGCGGTGGGGGAGCTGGCGCTGCCGGCGGGCCTGCGCCTGGTCCCCCAGGAGCTGCTGGACGACGTCGCCAAGTTCGACCTGACCTTGACGCTGCGCGAGACTAGCGGCCGGATCGAGGGGGCGCTCGCCTACGTGCGGGACCTGTTCGACGCCCCGACCATCGAGCGGCTGGCAGCGGCCTGGACGGTGCTGCTGGCGGCGGCGGTGGAGGACCCCGAGCTGCCGGTCGCGCGGCTGCCGCTGCTGGGCCCGGGCGAGCGGCATCAGCTGGTGGTCGAGTGGAACGCCACCGGCACGCGCTGGCCGTCGGGCAGCACGCTGCCGGAGCTGTTCGCGCTGCAGGCGGCGGCCCATCCGCGGCGGCTCGCCTGGGAACTCGGCGGCGAGCGGCTGCGCTACGCGGAGCTGGCCGCCCGCTCGGATGCGGTGGCGCGCTTCCTGCGCCGCCAGGGGCTGGGCGCGGGGGACCTGGTGGGGCTGTGCATGGAGCGCTCGGGCGCTCTCCTGGTGGCGATGCTGGGGATCCTGAAGGCCGGCGCCGCCTATCTACCGCTCGACCCGGACTACCCGCGCGAGCGCCTGTCGTGGATGCTCGCGGACGGCGGCGCGCCGCTTCTGCTCACCCAGGAGAGCCTGGCGCCGCGCCTGCCGCCGTCGCAGGCGCGACTCGTCCGGCTCGACGCCCAATGGCCGGCGATCGCCGGGGCGACTGGCGAGGGCGGTGCGGGGGGTAGCGGTGGCGAAGGGAGAGGTGGCGGCGAGAGCGGCGAGGCCGCGGCGGGCGCGACGGTGGCCGGGGACCGCCGGGCGGCAAGCGCCGTTGAAGGGATGGGAGGGGGGGCAGGGATCGGCGGGCCTGGCGGCGTTGGCGGCGTTGGCGGCATTGGCGGCATTGGCGGCATTGACGGCGTTGACGGTGCCGGCCGGGCGGCGGGCGCCGCCGATCCGGCCTATGTGATCTACACCTCGGGCTCGACGGGGCGGCCCAAGGGCGTGGCGGTGCCGCACCGCGCGGTGGTGCGCCTGGTCCTCGGCACCGATTACGTCGATTTCGGCGCCGCCGGGCGGGTGGCGCAGCTGTCGAGCCTGTCGTTCGATGCGGCGCCGTTCGAGATCTGGGGCGCGCTGCTCTCCGGCGCCACGCTCGTCGGGGTGCCCAGGGAGACGCTGCTCGAGCCGCTCGCGCTGGCGGCCTTCCTGGAGGCGGCGCGGGTGGACGTGGTGCTGCTGACCACGGCGCTGTTCAACCAGGTGGCGCAGCAGGCGCCGGAGGTCTTCGCCGGGCTGCGCACCGTGCTCTTCGGCGGCGAGGCGGCCGATCCGCGGGCGGTGCGGCGGGCGCTCGGGAGCGGCGGGCCGGAGCGCCTGGTGAACGCCTACGGGCCGGCGGAGAACGCCACGGTGAGCACCTGGCACCGGGTCGAGTCCGTGGCCGAGGACGCGGCGGCGGTGCCGATCGGGCGGCCGATCGCCAACAGCCGGGCGTACGTGCTGGACGCGGGGCTGCAGCCGGTGCCGGCGGGCGCCGTGGGCGAGCTGTACGTGGCCGGGGAGGGGCTGGCGCTGGGCTACTGGCGCCAACCGGAGCGCACCGCGGAGCGGTTCGTCGAGAGCCCGGCGCTGCCCGGGGAGCGCCTCTACCGCACCGGGGACCTGGCGCGCTGGCTCGCCGACGGCAATCTCGAGTTCCGCGGCCGTGACGATCAGCAGGTCAAGCTGCGCGGCTTCCGCATCGAGCTCGGGGAGATCGAGCTGGCGCTGACCGCGCTCGCCGGGGTGGCCGAGGCGGCGGTGGTGCTGCGCGACGACCTGCCCGGCGGCCGGGGGCTGGTGGCCTATGTGGTGCCGGCGGCCGGCGCCGCGCCGCCCGCAGGGGCGCTGCGGCAGGCGCTCGCCGAGCGGCTGCCCGCCTACATGGTGCCGGCCCGCTTCGTGCCCCTCGCGGCCCTGCCGCTGACGCCCGGCGGCAAGGTGGACCGCCAGGAGCTGGCGCAGCGCCGGCCGCTGCCCGCGGAGGCCGGTGCGGCCGGCGGCGGCATCGGCCTGCGCGGGCAGCGGCCGGCGCTGCGCCAGCTCCTGGCGGTCCACCTTGCCGCCGGGCGTCAGCGGCAGGGCCGCGAGGGGCACGAAGCGGGCCGGCACCATGTAGGCGGGCAGCCGCTCGGCGAGCGCCTGCCGCA
>JASLEW010000103.1 GCA_030150965.1 Thermoanaerobaculia bacterium
GGCGCGGCCGGCGCTGCCGCCGCCGCGCCCGCACCCGCCGCGGCGGCCGCCTGCGGCGTCAGGTTGCCGCCGGCCTCATAGTTCCAGGTGGACTTGTCGTAGGTCTGCTTGGCGGCGTCGTAACCGGAGTAGAGGCCGTCCTCGGGCAGCTTGAAGCCTTCCTTGACGATGAAGGCGGCGTTCGTGTAGTTGACCAGGTAGTCCTTGGCGATGCGGTTGTGCTCGATGGCGTAGCTGATCATCGCGCCGAGGAAGGCGATGTCGGCGCCGGCGCGGATCTGCAGGAAGAGGTCGGCGGTCGCGGCGGTGCGCGTGAAGCGCGGATCGACCACGATCATCTTGGCGTTGCGGTTGCGCTTGGCCTCGATCGCCCACTTGAAGCCGCAGGGGTGGTTCTCGGCGGGATTGCCACCCATGATCAACATCATGTCGGTGTTCTTGATGTCGATGTAGCCGTTGGTCATCGCCCCGCGTCCGAATGATGGTCCCAAACTTGAGACCGTGGGGCCGTGTCAGACCCGGGCCTGGTTCTCGAGGTAGCAGACCCCCAGGCTGCGCATCGCCTTGACGACCAGGTAGTTGAACTCGTTGGTGTCGGTGCAGCCGCCGATCCAGGCCAGGCCCTCGCAGCGGTTGACGGTCTGGCCCTGCGCATCCTTCTCGACAAAGGAGTTGTCGCGCGTCTTCTTGACCCAGCCGCCGATCTCGTCGATCGCCTTGTCCCAGGAGATGTCCTCCCAGTGGTCGGAGCCGGGGCGCCGCACCTGCGGCCTGGTGAGCCGGCGCGAGTTGAGGATGTCCTGTTCGAGCGAGGAGCCCTTGGGGCAGAGCGTGCCGCGGTTGATCGGATGGTCCGGGTCGCCCTCGACGTGGACCACCTGCGGGGTGACGTTCTTCGCCTTGTCGCCGAGCGTGTAGATGATGATGCCGCAGCTCACCGAGCAGTAGGGGCAGGTGGAGCGGGTCTCGGTGGCGCGGGCGATCTTCAGCTCGCGCAGCTGCGCGTAGGCAGGCTTCAGGTCGAATCCGAGGACCGATGCGGCGAGGCCGCCGATCGTGCCCACCTTGAAGAGGTCCCTCCTCGTCGGGTTCATCCGTCTGGCTCCTCTCGAGCGAACGCAAGAAATGGATGCGACCGGACGGTCGGGGCGCCGTCGCGCGCCGCAGCAGGGCTCGTTTCTCAGCCTCCTTCCCTACCACAGCGAGGGGAAGGTTGCAAGGTCCGGCGCCGGTCCGGAGCGGCCCGAGGCCGCCCCGGACGGCGGCGCGGGAGGCGCCGGGAGCCCGGCCGGAGCGGATGGGGAGGGGGGCTACTCGGCCAGCAGCCCGTGCTCGCCGAGCCAGGCGCGGTTGAGCTTCGAGAGGTAGCGCTCGCCGGAATCGGCGAAGAGGGTGACGACCAGCGCGTCGCCGGGCAGGGACGCCGCGACCCGGCGCGCGCCGGCCGCGGCGGCGCCGCTCGACGAGCCGACGAAGATCGACTCCTTGCGGGCCAGCTCCATGGTGGCGCGGTAGGCCTCGCGGTCGTCCACGGCGATGACCTCGTCGATGACGTCCCACCACACGCACCCGGGCAGGAAGTCCTCGCCGATGCCGTCGATCAGGTAGGGGTGGATCTGCTCGGCCGGGGGCAGCCTGCCGTGCTCGCGGTAGTAGACGTAGACGCTGCCGACCGTGTCCACGCCGACCACGCGCACCGCCGGGTTCTGCTCCTTGAGGAACCTCGCCGTGCCGCTGATGGTGCCGCCGGTGCCGATGCCGGTCACCCAGTGGGTGATCCTGCCGCCGGTCTGGCGCCAGATCTCCGGCCCGGTCGAGCGGTAGTGCGCCTCGGGGTTGGCCTGGTTGTAGTACTGGTAGGGGAGGTAGGCCCCCTCCTCGTCGCGCAGCCGCTCCGCCACCTTGTAATAGGAGCGCGGGTCGTCGGCCGGCACGTTGGTGGGGCAGGTGAGGACCGTGGCGCCGAGCGCCTCGAGCAGCGCCACCTTCTCCTGGGGGATCTTGTCGGGCGCGGTGCAGATCAGGCGGTAGCCGCGCAGGTTGGCGGCCATCGCCAGGCCGACGCCGGTGTTGCCGGAGGTGGGCTCGACGATCGTGCCGCCGGGGCGCAGCAGGCCGTCGCGCTCGCCGGCGTCGATCATCGGGCCGGCGATCCGGTCCTTGACGCTGCCGCCGGGGTTGAAGTACTCGATCTTGGCCGCGAGCGTGGCCGTGGCTCCGGAGCCGCCGCTGGCGCCGCTGGCTCCGCTGGCGCCGCTGGCTCCGCTGGCTCCGAAGACGCCGCCGCCGCCTGCCGCGGCCGGGTGGAAACGCCCCAGCCGCACGAGCGGCGTATCTCCCATCGTCTCCAGGATGTGGTCGTGGATCTCCATCGCGCCTCCCGGCCCGCGGCCAAAACGGCGCGGATGGTACCATAGGAGGCGCAGCCGCCAGCGCGTCGGCAGGGGCCCTCGCGTCCTCCCGCGGGGCGGCGGGCGCCGGCCTCCGGCGCCGCGCGCTTCAGCCCTCCCAGTCCCAGAAAAAGTCGCGGTTGGTGAGCGCGGCCTCCTCGGTGGCTCCGTCGCGGCCGCCCTCGCCGCCGCCGGCGTCGTCCCCCGCGGCGGGCGCCAGCTCGCCGCGCACCACGGCCAGCTGCTCCTCCAGGTCGTCGGTCTCGCGCTGCCAGTAGTCGAGGGTGCCGAAGTGCGGCCAGGCGGCGGCGAGGGCGGCCGCGACGGAGCCACCGAGGAGGCCGCGCTCACCAACCGCGACTTTTTCTGGGACTGGGAGGGCTGAAGCGCGCGGCGCCGGAGGCCGGC
>JASLEW010000843.1 GCA_030150965.1 Thermoanaerobaculia bacterium
GCTGGTCATCGACGACCTGGGGCGCAGCCTCGCCGATCTCGACGCGCTGCAGCGCCTGGCCGTGCCGGTCACCTACGCCGTCCTTCCCTACGAGAGCGAGACCCCCGAGGTGGTGGCCACGCTGCGCCGGCGGCACGAGGAGATCCTCTGCCATCTGCCGATGGAGCCGCGCAGCGGCGGCAACCCGGGACCCGGCGCGCTGCGCGCCGCCATGTCGCGCGAGGAGCTGCGCCAGGCGACCCTCGCCGCCCTGGCCGCGGTGCCCGGGGCGGTGGGGGTGAACAACCACATGGGGTCGGGCCTCTCGGCCGACGCCGTTCCCATGACCACGGTGCTCGGCGTGATCGGCGCGCAGGGGCTCTACTATCTGGACTCCCGCACCAGCGCCCAGAGCCTGGGCTTCCGCCTCGCCGCCTCGCTGGGGATCCCGGCTGCCGAGCGTCAGGTGTTCCTCGACGACGACCTGCGCCCGGAGGCCGTCGCCGCCCAGTTCCAGCACCTCCTGGACCTGGCGCGCGAGCGCGGCAGCGCCATCGCCATCGGCCATCCGCATCCCGCCACGCTCGCCGCCCTCGCCGCCGCGGTGCCGCGCGCCCGCGCTCTCGGCTACCGGTTCGTCCCGGTCAGCTCGCTGCTCGACCGGCCGGTCCGGTAGGGTAGGGTCCCGGGACTACTCGCTGCGCAGCACCTCGATCGGCCGCCGCTGCAAGGGGCGGAGGCTGGCGGCGAGGCCGGCGGCGACGGTCAGGGCGGCGCTGGCGAGGACCGCGAGGAGGGCCGGCAGGGGCTCGATCTGGCCGGGGAGGTCGAAGCCCTGGGTGACGACCGCCCAGGCCAGGGCGGCGGCGCCGGTGGCGCCGATGGCGCCGGCGACCAGGCCGATCAGGGTGTACTCGACGGTGAAGTTGCCGGCGACGCCGCGGCGGGTCATCCCCAGGGTCTTGAGCAGGGCCACCTCGCGGCTGCGCCGCGCCGAGCCGGCGCTGACCGCTCCCGCCAGGATGGCGATGCCGGCGAGCACGGTGAAGCCGCCCAGGAAGCGGACTCCCAGGGAGATCCGGTTGAGCACCCGGGAGACCTTCTCCAGCAGTTCGCGGATGCGCAGCACGGTGACGTTGGGGTAGCTGGCGGCGAGGAGGTCCTGCACCCGCTGCTCGCCGCCGGCCGGCAGGCGCACCGCGGCGAAACGCTGCTGCGGCGCCTGGTCGAGGACGCCCGGCTTGACCACCAGCGAGAAGTTGATGCCGAAGGAGCGCCAGTTCACCTTGCGGATGCTGGTCACGGTGAGGTCGAGCGGCACCCCTTCGACGTCGAAGCGCAGCACCGAGCCCAGGTGCAGCGCCAGCTCCTCCGCGAAGCTCTCCTCGACGCTCACCTCGGCGACCCCGGGGCGGCGCCAGAGGGCGCCGGCGACGATGGTGTTGTCGGCCGGCAGCTGCTGCAGGTAGGTGAGGCGCTGCTCGCGGGTGAGCAGCCACTTGCGGTTGCGGTCACGGCCGCGCGGACCGCCGCGCCGGCCGCGCCCGCGGTCGTGCTCGGCCAGGTCCTCGACGCTCACGCCGTCAATGGCGGCGAGCCGGGAGGTCACCACCGGCACCGAGTCGATGCCGGTGGCGCCGGCCCGCCGCAGCAGGCGCTCGACGCCCGGCCACTGGTCGGGCTGGATGTCGATCAGGAACGCGCTCGGCGCGTCGGCCGGCATCTCGCGGGTGAACTCGGCGCCGAGCCGGCGCTCGACCAGCGACATGGCGGCGACGACCAGGACGCCCAGGCCGAGGGCGACGATGGCGCCGAAGGTGGCGGCGCCGGGGCGGGCCAGCGCGGCGAGGCCCTGCCGCAGCCAGGGGCGGGCGAAGTCGCGGGGCAGCCGGCGCACCAGGCGGATGACGGCCAGCGCCGCCGCGGCCAGGATGGCGGCGGCGAGCAGCACGCCGCCGGTGAACTGCACGCCGAGCAGGAGCGATCCGGACTGCACGGCGGCCAGCACCAGGATCCCGGCGACCAGGGCGACGGCGGTCGCCGCCGACGCCAGCCGATGGCGCGGCAGCGGCTCGGCCTCGCGGCGCAGCACCCGCACCGGCGGCACCCGCAGCACCGACGACAGCGGCGCCAGGCTGAACAGCAGCGCGACGCCCAATCCCAGGCCCAGGCCGCGCAGCAGGGCGAGCGGCTGCCAGGCGTGCACCAGGTGGTGCGGGATGAGGTCGGGGAAGAGGCGGGGCAGCAGCTCCTGCACCGCCACGCCGACCACCATGCCGACGAGGCTCCCGGCGAGCCCCAGCAGGGCCGTCTGCGCCAGGTAGAGCAGGAAGATCTCGCGCGGCCGCATCCCCAGGCACTTGAGGATGGCGATGGCGTCGAGGCGCCCGGCGAGCCAGGCGCGCACGCTCTCCGCGACGCCGATGCCGCCGACGAAGAGCGACAGGAGGGCCACCAGGCCGAGGAAGCGCTCGACGCGCGCCAGGTTCTCGCGCAGCGCCGGCTGGGCGTCGCGGTAGGTCTCGATGCGGTAGAAGGCTGGGTCGGGCACCGTGCGGCGGAGCCGGGCGGCGGCCGCCTGGATGACCGTGCCCGGCGTCCCCGGCGGGAACTTCAGCAGCACCCGGTGGGCGATGCGGCTGCCGCGCCCGGTGAGCGGCGTGCGCGCCAGGCCGGCCCCCGAGATGAAGACGCGCGGGCCGACGGTGAGCGAGATCCCCACCCGGTCGGGCTCGGCCAGGACGACGCCGGCGATCCTGAATGGCTGGCCGCCGATATGCAGCTCGTCGCCGATCCGGAGGTGCAGCCGCGCCAGCAGATCCGACGCCACGACGGCGGTGGCCGGGGTGAGCAGCTCGGCGAGCGGCCGGTCGGGGCGCAGGGTCAGCGTGCCGTAGAAGGGATACCAGCCGGTGACCGCCTTGAGCTCGACCAGCAGGCTGGCCCCGGGATGGCCGGCGGCGTCGGCCGGCACGGCCACCACCGTCGGCATCTCGTCGATCCGGGTCTGCTCGACGCCGGAAGCGCCGCCGGTGACGTCGAAGCCGGGCGGCAGCGGCCGGTTGCCGGCGACCGCCAGGTCGGCGGCGAGGAGCTGGCGAGCCTCGACGCGGATGCCGTCGTCGAGGCTCGAGGAGAGCCCGGCCACCGCCACCACCGCCGACACGCCCACCGACAGGCAGGCGACGAAGAAGATGAGCCGCGCCCGCGCCCCGCGCGACTCCCGCACCAGGGAGCGCAGGTATTGGCCGGCCGTCACCGCCGCACCGCCACCGCCGCCGCCCGGGGCGCCGGAGCCGGCGCCGCCAGCGGCTCCGCCGCGGGCGCCAGGGGCGAGGGCGCCGCGGCTCCCTCCCGCAGCGGACCGCGGTCGCGCGTCTCGCGGTCGATGCGGCCGTCGCGCAGGTGGATCTGGCGGTCGGCGAGCGCCGCCACCGCGGGATCGTGGGTGACCAGCACCAGGGTGGCGCCCTCGCCCCGGCAGAGCTCGGTCAGCAGCGCCAGGACCCGGCGGCCGGTCGCGCCGTCGAGGTTGCCGGTGGGCTCGTCGGCGAGCAGGATGGGAGGGCGCGCGGCGAAGGCCCGCGCCAGCGCCACGCGCTGCTGCTCGCCGCCCGAGAGCTGGCTCGGATAGTGATGGCCGCGGTCGGCCAGCCCGACGGCGGCGAGCAGCTCGTCGGCGCGCGCCGGCGGGTCGGGCAGCCCGGCCAGCTCGGCCGGCAGCAGGACGTTCTCCCGCGCCGTGAGGTTGCCGAGCAGCTGGAAGCTCTGGAAGACGAAGCCGATCTTGTGGCGGCGCAGGAGCGCCAGCTCGTCCTCGGAAAGGCGGGAGATCGGGCGGCCGTCGATCCGCACCTCGCCGGCGGTCGGCCGGTCGAGGCCGGCCATCAGCGCCAGGAGCGTCGACTTGCCGCTGCCCGAGGGGCCCACCACCGCCACGAACTCGCCTGCGGCGATGGCCAGGTCGACGGCGTCCACGATGGTCAGCTCGCGGTCTCCCGAGGGCAGGCGCCGCGTCAGGCCGGTCAGCTCGATGCGCGGTGAATCCGGGGTGGCGGTCGGCATGGGCGCTTCGTCCTCTCTGGGGAGTGGGGATGCCTTGGGCCGGTCTCGTCCGGCCGGCGGACAGCGCGCGGACAAGGCGCGGTGGAACGGGCGGCTGCGCTCCCGGGACCCGCGCCGGCCGCGCCGGCGAGGCGGCGGCGCCGCGCGGGCAGGCCGCTCGGCAC
>JASLEW010000107.1 GCA_030150965.1 Thermoanaerobaculia bacterium
GGGCGGTTCGGCGGCCGTCCGGCGCCGGCTGCGGCAGCTCACCGCCGCCGCGGCGCCCGGCGCGCCGCCACCCTCAGCGCTCGGCCGCCGGCGGGCCGCTCGCTCCCCACGGTTGCGTCTTGAAGGCCCTTGCGGTCAGCACGCGGAAGACCGGCATCAGCCCCACCGTCTCGTCCCAGTAGGGCGTGTGCCGGAACCACCACAGGTAGCGCGCCTGCGGGTCGCCCGCGAGCTTGGGGTCGGCCAGGGCGCGCTGCCACTCGGCGGCGACGGCGGGGTCGCGCAGCAGCTCGGCGGCGCGGTCCTCCAGCACCCAGGGAGAGATCGCCTCCTTGTGCTCGAAGACCGTCGAGAGCAGGCCCCACGCCAGCAGCGAGTCCTGGGCATCGGGCTCCAGGAGCTGCGCGGCGACGGCGAAATCCGGCTGGTCGGCCGGCACCCACAGCGTCCCGGCCGGGAAACGCCGGTGCTCGGCGGCGCGCGTCACCTCGGCGCTCACCCGCGTGAGCCCCTGGTAGGACGCCGCCGCCGGGTGCGGCGCGCCGAGCCGCATCGTCTCCACCTCCAGCTCCGCCGGCGCCGTCAGCTGCTCGACCCGCAGCCCCTGGGCGCGCAGCCGCGCCTCGATCTGCGGCCAGCCGGGCGGCACCAGGTAGCCGCGCGGGCGCGGCACGCTCAGGGTGACGCGCGAGCGGTGGAACCACGGCACCTCGACCTCCCGCACCTCGCCCCGCCGGTAGCGCAGCAGCGGCCGGCCGGTGACCCGCGAGGTGGCGAGCGCCGTGGCGTAGAGCGGCAGCCGGATGGGGTCGGCGTCCGGGCTCTCGTCGAAGTCGAGCGCCATCTCGGTGGGCGCCGCCGCCGCCCGCCCGGCGGCCACCGTGGCCGCCTCGGCCGCCGCCACCGCCTGCACGAGCCCCGCGCCGTCGCGGCCCACCTCGGCGAGCAGCGCCAGGAGGAAGTCGCGCGTCGCCAGGACGCGCTCGCGGTACGGCTTGTACGACAGCGTCTCGACCAGCACCGCCGGCCGGTTGCGCAGCGGGAAGTAGCCGCTCGAGAAGCGCGGCTGGCCCACCCACGAGCTGAACCCCTTCGCCGGGTCGGTCCCGTCCTTGAGGTCCACGTAGGGGCCGGTGCGGTGCCCGGCCTTCTCGGTCGCGGCGAGCGCCGCCGGCATGTGGCGCCGCATCCAGGCGTCGACCGGCGCCGGCAGCTGCGGCGCCTCGGTCCACGACCAGGTCAGCACCCAGTCGTGGTCTACGCCGTCGGTCACGTGGTTGTCCACGAACAGCTCCGGGCGCCACTCGTTGACCAGGCCGACCAGCGCCTGCGCCTCGGGCGACGCCACCTTCACGTAGTCGCGGTTCAGGTCGAGCCCGGCGGTGGTGGTGCGGAACCCCATGCCGTGGTGCGGGCCGTCCTGGTTCGGCCGGTTGTAGGGCGAGATGCGCTCATGGCCGTCGACGTTGTAGATCGGCACGATGAGCAACGTCGCCTGGTCCAGCAGCTCGCGGCGCCGCCCCAGGACGAGGTCGCGCAGGATCATCAGGCAGGCGTCCTTGCCGTCGATCTCGCCGGCATGGATGCCGTTCTGGACCATCACCACCGGCCGGCCGGCCCGGCGCGCCGCGGCGGCGGTGAAGGCATGGTCGCGCGACAGGATCACCAGCGGCAGCGGCAGCCCGGAGGCCGACCGCCCGAAGGTGGCGAGCCTCATCTCCGGCACCCTGCCGGCGACCCGGCGCAGGAAGGCCATGGTCTCCGCATAGTCCGGCGTCGCCTCGAACCGCGCCGCCTCGGCCGGCGTCAGCCACTCCCGCGGCACCCCGTCGTCCGCCCCCGGCGGCGGCGCCGCGGCTGCGTGGGTATCCGCCTGCGGCCCGGCCTTGCCGCTCATCGCGGCGCCGGCGCCGAGCAGCGGCCAGGCGGTGAGGACGAGTGCCCCGGCGGCCACCCACCGGATGAAGCGCAGCGCGGCATGGACCATGGCCCCCTCCTTCGGCCGCCCGAATCTACCACTCGCGGCGCGCTCGCCCCCCCGCCGCCCGCCTGCCTCCGAAGGGCGCGCTCCGCCGCCGGGCCGGCCGGCGTGGCCGGCGTGGACTCCTGCCGGTCCACCGTGGGCGCCGCCTCCCGACCCGCGCCGCGGCCCCGGCCCACCGGCCTGGCGGCCGAACCGTCGCCGCGGCCGATAAACAACGGCACCCTCCCGGAATCTATCTTGCCGAACTGCTGTACCAAGGGAGGAAAACCATGCTCGAACAGAAGCAGGTGAGGGGAGTCCCGTCGCTGTTGATCGCCCTTGTCTTGACAGCGGCCGTGCGGCTGCTGCTCGCCCCGGCATCCTGGGCGCAGGACTGCGTCCCCGCGAACTCGCCGCCGGCGGTCCACGCCGGCAACATCCTCACGCTGACCGTCTTCCTGTCCTCCGACGACCCGAACGAGAACGGCGAGGGCGAATCCATGACGGTGAGGAGCAGCGGCGGCTACGTCTCGGCGCCGATCACCAACTTCAACTCCACCCAGATCCTCACCTTCGTCGCCAGCGTCGATGGCGAGACTGTCGGCGGCTACATCGACGGCGACGGCGACGAGTCGTGCACGCTGTCGCTGGCGGTCGACAAGCATCAGCGCCTGCTCGCGGGGATCCTGCTGAACCTCGACAGGCTGAAGCTGGGCTTCGAGGGGTCCGGCGCCACCTTCGGCAGCGTCGCCGCCGCTTGCTTCTTCGCTCCTGAACCGGCCTTTTCCAAGGCGTGCGCCCTGATCGGCGCCTTGGGTGCGGCGCTGAGCGGCGATCTATTCTTCGTCACCGATGTGCTGGAGACCGATCCACCGGACCCCAACTACAAGGTCATCGCCACACCCACGGTCCCGGCGCTGCAGCTGCTGGGCGTGCAGTCCGGGGTGACGCCGGGGGTCGCGGCCGCCTTCAACGCCTGGATGCAGAACGAGGAATCGATGATCGGCTACAGCGCGGTGCTCCTGACCTGCTTCAACCGCGCCCAGGGCGCCGCGGCGGCCGGCGACGCCTTCTGGGAGGCGCAGCAGGCGGCGGCCGCCCAGCAATACGAGCGGCAGCTCGGCGGCTTCCAGCTGGCCGAGCCGGCCCTGCGCGCCAGCCTCCAGGCGGCCCTGCAAGCAGAGGGCTTTCCGGTCATCCCGATCGCTTCCGCGGACATCCAGGCCTACCAGCAGAGCGTGGCGGCGAACGGCCTGCCCTCCGACGTCGTCGCGGCGTTGCAGGGGCTCGGCGCCACCGCCGCGCAGATCGACCAGATCGCCCAGGCCACGGTGGTGGCGGACTCCAACGCCGCCGCCCAGAGCTTTCCCGCCGTGCTGACCGATCCCAACCTGATCGCCGCCCTGCAGGCGACCGGCCAGGGCCTCCAGGCGGGCTGCGTCGCCGACCCGACCACCATCTGCGTCAACGGCAACCGCTTCGCCGTGGGCGCGGCGTTCTCGGCCAGCGGCACCGCCGGCCTGGCGCAGGCGGTGCAGCTGACCCCCGACACCGGCTACCTCTGGTTCTTCGACCCGAGCAACGTCGAGGCCATCGTCAAGGTGATCGACGGCTGCGGCCTGGGCGGCCACTTCTGGTTCTTCGCCGGCGGCCTCACCAACGTGAACACCACGATCACCGTCATGGACACCCGGACCGGCGCGATCACCTCCTACACCAACCCTGCCGACACCCCCTTCCAACCGATCCAGGACACCAGCGCCTTCGCCACCTGCACCGCCGCCGGCGGCTCGCCCCCGGTGACCGCCGGCGCCGCGCCCCCGGCCGCCGCCGCCTCGGCGTCCCTGGCCGCCCCCGCCTCAGCCTTTGCGCCCCCGGCCGCCCCCTCCTCCGGGCCCCCGGCCGCCGCCCCCTCCGTGCCCGCCACGCCGGACTCCCTGCTGCTCGGCAACGGCCGCTTCAGGATCGACGTCAGCTGGCACACCGCGGACGGCATGAGCGGCGCCGGCACCCCGGCCGCCCTCACCGCCGACACCGGGACCTTCTGGTTCTTCAACAGCAGCAACATCGAGCTCGTGGTCAAGGTGCTCGACGGCTGCGGCCTGAACAGCGACTACTGGGTCTTCGCCGGCGGCCTGACCGACGTGCAGACGGCGATCACCGTCACCGACACCCGGACCGGCCAAGCCAAGCGCTACACCAACCACCAGGGCACGGCCTTCCAGCCGATCCAGGACACCGCGGCGTTCGCCACCTGCCCCTGAACGCCGCCGCCCCGCCGTCCGGCAGCCGCCTGGCCGTCGCCCGGCGCCAGGGCGTGCCGGCCGGCCGCGGCGCCCCGCCCGAGACCGAGCCCAGCGTGCCGGCCTCGGGCGGGCCCCCCACCTTCCGCCCGGCGGGGAATGGCGCTACCATCTGGGACAGCTAGGGGAGCCGCAAGGCTGAGAGCCGGCGCCGTCGTACCGTTCCACTGTCCCAGTATCGCACCCCTGCAGCAGGGCGCCGGCAACCCTCAACACCTGACCTGGGTAATGCCAGCGTAGGGAAGCGATGCCAGCCCGACCCCGCAACCGCCGTCCCCCTGCTGCATCGCGCTCCCTGTCTGCCTGCGCCGGCCCCGCCGCCCGCGCCTCGGAAGCCGCCGCGTCCGCGGCTTCCTCCGCCCGGCGCGCCACCGCCGCCGCACCCAGGTCCAACCCGCGCGAGCGAGGAGGCCGTCCATGATCGATCCGGTCCAGACCCCGGGAGCTGACCCCGCAACCGCCGCGCCTGGCGCCTTGGCGCCGTCCGGCGGCGCCGCGCCTCCAGCCTCCGACGCTGCGCCCGGCGGCCACCCCGCCGCCGTTCCGGCACCGCCCACCGCTCCGCCATCCGCGGCCTCCGCGGCCCCCCCCGCCGCCCGCCCCTTCCCGGCCTCGCGCAAGATCCACGTCGCCGGCAGCCGCCCCGACCTGCGCGTGCCGATGCGCGAGATCGCGCTCACCCCGACCCGCACCGCCGCCGGCGAGGAGATCCCGAACCCGCCGCTCGTGGTCTACGACACCTCCGGCCCCTACACCGACCCGGCGGCCGCCATCGACGTGCGCCGCGGCCTGCCGCCGCTGCGCCGCGACTGGATCCGCGAGCGCGGCGACGTGGTCGAGCTGCCCACCGTGTCGTCGGAGTACGGGCGCCGCCGCGCCGCCGACCCGCGCCTCGACGGGCTGCGCTTCGCCCACGTCCGCCGGCCGCTCTGCGCCCGCGCCGGCGGGAACGTCACCCAGATGCACTACGCCCGCCGCGGCATCATCACCCCGGAGATGGAGTTCATCGCCATCCGCGAGAACCAGGCCCGCGCCCTCGTCTGCCCCGGCGCGGACCCGGACGCCGCCTCCGGCCATGGCCGCGCCGGGCGCCAGGTCTCCTCCCTTTCCGCCTCCTCTGCCGCCGGCCCCGCCGCCTCCGGCCCTGCCGCCGGCCCCGCCGCCTCCGGCCCTGCCGCCGCCGTCCCTCCCACCGTCCCCCCCACCGCCCGCGCCTTCCAGCACCCCGGCCAGGCGTGGGGCGCCGCCGTCCCGCGCCACATCACGCCGGAGTTCGTGCGCGACGAGGTGGCGCGCGGGCGCGCCATCATCCCGGCCAACATCAATCACCCGGAGAGCGAGCCGATGATCATCGGCCGCAACTTCCTGGTCAAGATCAACGCCAACATCGGCAACTCCGCCGTCGCCTCGTCGATCGACGAGGAGGTGGAGAAGATGACCTGGGCGATCCGCTGGGGCGCCGACACGGTGATGGACCTGTCCACCGGCAGGAACATCCACGAGACCCGCGAGTGGATCCTGCGCAACTCGCCGGTCCCCATCGGCACCGTCCCCATCTACCAGGCGCTCGAAAAGGTGGGCGGCAAGGCCGAGGAGCTGACCTGGGAGGTCTACCGCGACACCCTGATCGAGCAGGCCGAGCAGGGGGTCGACTACTTCACCATCCACGCCGGGGTGCGCCTGCGCTACGTGCCGCTCACCGCCGGCCGGCTGACCGGGATCGTGTCGCGCGGCGGCTCCATCCACGCCAAGTGGTGCCTGGCCCACCACCGCGAGAACTTCGCCTACGAGCACTTCGCCGAGATCTGCGAGATCATGCGGGCCTACGACGTGAGCTTCAGCCTGGGCGACGGCCTGCGCCCGGGCTCGATCGCCGACGCCAACGACGCGGCCCAGTTCGCCGAGCTGGAGACCCTGGGCGAGCTCACCCGCATCGCCTGGGAGCACGACGTCCAGACCATGATCGAGGGGCCGGGCCACGTCCCCATGCACCTCGTCCAGGTCAACATGGACAGGCAGCTCGCCGCCTGCGGCGAGGCTCCCTTCTACACCCTGGGGCCGCTCACCACCGACATCGCGCCCGGCTACGACCACATCACCTCGGCGATCGGGGCGGCGATGATCGGCTGGTACGGCTGCGCCATGCTCTGCTACGTCACCCCCAAGGAGCACCTCGGCCTGCCCGACCGCGACGACGTCAAGGCCGGGGTGATCGCCTACCGCATCGCCGCCCACGCCGCCGACCTGGCCAAGGGGCACCCCGGCGCCCAGGAGCGCGACAACGCCCTGTCGAAGGCGCGCTTCGAGTTCCGCTGGGGCGATCAGTTCAACCTCGCGCTCGACCCCGACACGGCGCGCGCCTTCCACGACGAGACGCTGCCGGCCGAGGCCGCCAAGGTGGCCCACTTCTGCTCGATGTGCGGCCCGCACTTCTGCTCGATGAAGATCACCGAGGACGTCCGCCGCTACGCCGCGGAGCAGCAGCTCGCCGAGTCCGAGGCCCTGGCCGCCGGCCTGGCCGGCAAGTCGGAGGAGTTCCGCCAGGCCGGCCTGGCGATCTACCGCTGAGCCCGGGCGCCGGGTGCCGTGCCGCTTCGCGCCGCGTCCGGCAGGGCGGCGCGCGGCGCCTCAGGTCTTGGGGACGAACCGCAGCGCCAGCGAGTTCATGCAGTAGCGCTGGTGGGTCGGCCGCGGCCCGTCGTCGAAGACGTGCCCCAGGTGGGCGCCGCAGCGGTGGCACAGCACCTCGGTGCGCACCATGCCGAAGCTCTGGTCGGTCTTGGCATCGACCGCTGCCGGCGCGAGCGGCTGCCAGAAGCTGGGCCAGCCGGTGCCGGAGTCGAACTTGGTCTCCGAGCTGAACAGCGGGTTGCCGCAGCAGACGCAGACGTAGGTGCCGGCCGCCTTGTTGTGCTCGTAGGCGCCGGAGAACGGCGGCTCGGTGCCGGCCTGGCGGGCGACGCGGTACTGCTCGGGGGTGAGCAGCCGGCGCCATTCGGCGTCGGTCCGCTCGACGTGCTCGACGCCGGGGTCGAGCAGGGTGTTGCCGGGGATGTCGGTCACGCTCACGCTCTCCTCCTCCTGCCGCCCGCGGTCTCCTCCGCCTCCCGCCACCTCCCCTGCCGGCGCGGCGGCCCGTCCCTCATCTTACGCCCCTCGTCCCGGCGGCGGACTGCCGTCCGCCGGCTCGGCCGGGTCCGCCGCTCCCTCCGCCTCCGCCGTCCCCGCCAGGCGGGCGAAGGCGCCGCTGATCGCCGCCGGCAGCCGGCAGGGGCGCCCCGAGGCCGCCTCCACCCAGATGTGCTCGGTGTGGCCGGTGGCCAGGAGGTCCCCGCCCCGCCGCACCTCGTAGGCGAAGCGCACCCCGCGGCTGGCCAGCCGCTCGCCCCAGCAGACCACCTGCACCGTGTCGCCGTAGCGCGCCGGGCGGCGGTAGCGCAGGTCCACGCCGGTGACCATCAGCAGGTAGCCGGCGCGCTCGATGTCGGCGTAGCGGAAGCCCGAGAGCGCGCACAGCCGGGTGCGCGCGGCCTCGAACCAGACGATGTAGTTGGCGTGGTGCACCACCCCCATCTGGTCGGTCTCGGCGTAGCGGACCTCGATGTCGGTGGCGCAGCGGACGGGCTCGTTCATGGCGGAGAAAGGCGCATGGGGGCTTCGGCGCCGTCAGATTTTATGCCATGCTTTGCGCCGCCCTTGGGGTAAGAAGCGAGGAGCATCATGCGTCCGTACCGGCTGTTCTCCCTGTCGTCCGCGCTCTTGATCGCCGCCGGGCTGGCCGGCGCCGCCGTCTCCAGCCATGCCCCGCAGGCGCCCGCCGCGGCCGCCGCCCCGCCGGCGGGCC
>JASLEW010000862.1 GCA_030150965.1 Thermoanaerobaculia bacterium
CCCCGGCCTCCGAGGTTCCGGCCAGCAGCTGGCTCCAGACGCTGCTCCGGTTGGCGGCCAGCCACTGATCGACGCGGTCCAGCGCCTCGGGCAGCCGGCGGCGCAGCTCGCCGAACTGCCGGCCGAGAGTCGGCGCGGCGATCGCCAGCACCCCGACCAGCGCCGCGTAGGTGCTGAGCACGATCAGCGCCGCGGCGATGCCGCGCGGCACGTGCACGCGCTCGCACAGGTCGGCGCCGCGCGCCACCGCCAGGCCGAACAGCAGGCCGACGAAGCCGGTGAGGATCACCGGGTGCACCAGCCACACCAGCTGCACGCCGAAGTAGAGCGCCAGGATCACCGCCGCCGCGCGCAGCACGTCCTTGCTCGCCCAGGCCGCCGCGCGCCGCGGCAGCCGCAGCGACGAGCGGCGGGGGGCCTCGGTGGGCGCGCTGGGAGTGGGCCTGTCCATGGGGCTATGGGCGGCTTGAGGATTCGCTGGACGGCTGATCGGCGTCAGCCTGAAGGATGACGGAAAAAGCGCCGCCCGGCAAGACCCGCTCCAGGTCGACCAGATCGACCGGCTCGATCAGGGGCTCGATCAGGGGCTCGGGGCTCGCTCAGCGGCTCGATCGCCCGCGCGCCGAGGCGCCAAGGGCGGAAGGCACGACGGGCCGCCCTCCCCCGCCGCGAACCGGCGAGGGATGGGGGCGGCCCGGGATCGATGCGCCGGCGAGACGTCGCCGGCCGGGGTGCCTACTGCGCCGCGAAGAAGCGTGCGCGGATGCCGACCTGCGAGGCGTTCATGAAGCCCTCGTAGGGCGCCAGGAAGTGCCCGGCGCCGTCGCCGGCCAGGGCGGTGCGCAGCTGCGAGTTGATCTGCCGGCTGTTGACCCAGATCTCGCTGCCCAGCGGCGCGCCGGTCGAGTCCACCTGCACGCTCGCCATGCCGTTGGGGAACCAGGTGTCGAACTCCATCCACACCAGGACGAAGGTGTTGCCCGGCGCCGCGACGGCGGTCGGGGCCACCTCGGCGGTGCTGTTGTTGCCGCCGGTCGAGATGACCACCGGCTTGCCCAGGAGGTTGCCGGCCGCGCCGACGATCTGGCCGTGGATGCGCGCGTGCCAGATGTCATTCAGGTAGCTCTGCCAGGCCACCAGGTAGCTGCCCTGGCCGTCGGTCGCCACCGTCGGCCGCAGCTGCGGGCCGGCCAGGGTGCCGCTGATCGCGATCGGGTTGCCCAGGGCGGCGCCGGCCGGCGAGAAGGCGCGCGCCAGCACCGAGGTGTTGAACGGGTTGCCCACCTGCGCGCTCTCCCAGGCCACCAGGAAGCTGCCGTCCGGCGCCGCCGCGAGCGCCGGGGTGGCGGCGATCGTCTTGCCGAAGCCCGGGTCCGCCTCGATCTGCGCCCCGGTCGGCCGGCCGTTCTGGTTGAGGGTGCGGACGAAGACGCCGATCTCGCCCGCCGGCGTGGCGGTGGGGCCGTAGCTGCTCATCCACGCCGCCAGCACGTCGCCGCCCGCCCGCAGCACCAGGTGCGGCCGGCTCTTGAGGCCCACGCCGCCCGAGCTGACGGTGAACGGCTGGGCGACCGCGGCGCCGGAGCTGTTGAAGCGCTGAACGACGATCTCCTCGCTCTGCACCTGGAGGTTCTCGAAGAAGATCGTCCACTCGAGGGTGCCCTTCTGCTGCGCCCAGGCCACCAGGAAGTCGCCATTGGGCAGGAAGGCGACCGCCGGATCGTGGTGGAAGACCACCGGCCCGGAGCCCGGCAGCACCGACCAGGCGGCGTTGGCCGCGAGCGACATCTCCGGGCCGACCGCCTGGCCGGCGGCGTTGTAGAGCCGGCCGCGGACGCCGAGCAGATCGTTCTCCCACACCACGATCGAGCGGCCGGTGGCGTCGAAGGCCGCCACCGGGTTGTGCACCTGCGAGCTGGTATTGGTGTTGACCTGAAGCTCGGCGCCATTGACCTGCGGCGTGGTGGCCATGCCGCAGAGCGGCAGGGCCAGGAGACCGAAGAGCAGCGCGGAGACGACGAGCCAGCGGGACGTCCTGGTCATGGTTCACTCCTCCAGATTTTGACGGCAGCGTTGCTACAACCACCTGCGCTCAGCCTATGGCGGCAAAGCATAACTCATCCCCCGGCCCTTGACAAGGCCGGTCTCGGCGATCCAGAGTGCCCCTGTCCTCAGGATTTCAATCGTTCAGCAGTCGGGCTCCAATCCGGCCTGTCTTCCAGCCCGCCTCCCGGCTCCGCCAGGAGGCCGCCAGCCCGGCCGCGCTGCCTGTTCCCCGGGGGGTCCACCATGACACAAAAGCAAGAAGCGAGACCGCGCCGCTCTCTCCCCACCAACCGTCCTGCCCGCCGCGGGCGCCGAGCGCTCCGCACGGCCGCCGCCGCCGCGCTCGCCGTCGCCGCCCAGATGGCCCTGGCCGGCGCCGCCGCGCCGCTCCTGGCGCAGCCGCTGCCCGACTTCGGCGGTATGGGCGAGCTGAAGGTGACGGCGCCCGCCGCCGGCCCGGCCGAGCGCCAGGTCCTGGTGGAGCTCGTGGACCCGCCGGCGGTGGTGGTCTGGGCGTCGGCCCTCGCCGACCGCACGGTGCCGGTCGAGCAGGCGCGCCGCAACGCGGTCGCCGCCGCCCGCACGCACCTGGACCGCCTCGCGGCGGCGCAGCAGAGCCTCGCCGTCCGCCTCGCCGGCGCGCCGTTCCACGGCCGCGAGATCTACCGCATCCGGCGGGCGCTCAACGCCATCGCCCTCTACGTCGAGCCCGGCCACCTGGCCGAGCTGCGCAGGCTCCCGGGCGTCAAGGCGGTGCACATCCTGGTGCCGGAGTACCCGCTCAACGCCACCAGCGTGCCGTTCCTCAACGCCCCGCAGCTGTGGGGCAACACGCTCGGGCTGCCCGGGAGCATCACCGGCGCCGGGGTGAGGATCGGCATCATCGACACCGGCATCGACTACCAGCATCCGATGTTCGGCGGCACCGGCCTGCTGGCCGACTACCAGGCGAACGACCGCGTCACCATCCATCCCGGCCTCTTCCCCACCGCCAAGGTGGTGGGCGGCACCGACTTCGCGGGCGACGCCTACAACGGCAGCAACACGCCGGTGCCCGACCCCAACCCGACCGATTGCAACGGGCACGGCTCGCACGTCTCCGGCACCGCGGCGGGCTTCGGCGTCAACGCCGACGGCACCACCTACGCCGGACCCTACGGCCCCGCGACGCCTTTCGGCGCGCTGCGCATCGGCCCCGGGGTGGCCCCCGGGGCGCTGCTCTACGCGCTGCGCATCTTCGGCTGCTCGGGCAGCACCGGC
>JASLEW010000893.1 GCA_030150965.1 Thermoanaerobaculia bacterium
GCCCGGCCGTTCCGGCGCCCGTGGCCGCCTCCGGCGCGGCGCCCGCGGCGGCCAGCGACACCGCCGGCTCGCCGCGGTCGAGCGCGCGCTGGACGCGCTGCAGCAGGCCGTAGACCTCGGGGCGGGTGAGCTTGGCGCCGGGACCGGCGGCGGCGACGCGGTCCAGGGTGGCCAGGGCCAGCTCGACCGGCAGGGCGGTGAAGGCCACCAGGCCGCGCTCGGCGCCGTGGCGTTGCAGGATGTGCACGTACTCGGCGGCGGTGCGCAGGCTGCACCGCGCCAGCGCCAGGACCTCCGCGGCCGGGACCCCCTCGGGGAGGTAGCGCCGCCCCTCGGTGGCGTCGGACGCCGAGTCCTTGAGGATGTTGACCAGCTGCAGCCCCTCGCCGAAGGCGCGGGAGCGCTCGCGCAGCGCGCCGGCGCAGGCCCCGAGGCCGGGCCGGCCGAGCAGGAAGAGCTCGGTCAGCAGCTCGCCGACGATGCCGGCGACCACGTAGCAGTAGCCCCGCAGGTCCGCGATGTCGCGCAGCCGCAGCTCCCCGCGCTCGTCGGTGCGGCCGACGAAGCCGGCCATGCCGCGGCTGGTGCGCAGGGTGTGCTCGCGGATCAGGGGGACCGCCGCGGGGGAGAGGGCGAGGAAGGCGTCGAAGACCTGGGACAGCTCGGCCAGCAGGGCGCGGTAGCCGGGCTGGCCGCACGGCACCTCGGCGGCCCAGGCGCGGGCGGTGGCGGCGATCTCGCCGGCCTCCGGCCGCAGCAGCAGCTGCTCGAAGCGCTCCAGCGCGTCGATCCGCCGCGGGCGCGGCCAGCGCGCCGCATCCTCGAAGGTGTCGGCGATGCGGAACAGCAGGTAGGAGAGCGTCACCTCGCGCCGCGTCGGCTCGGGCAGCAGCGGGATCGCCAGCGCGAACGTCCGGCTGGTCGCGATCAGCAGCTCTTCGAGGTCGGGGCGCGCCTCCTCGTCGTCGATCTCGCCGGCCGCCGGCCGGCCGTCGCGGTGCAGGCCCTCGTGCACGCCGTCCACCCGCCAAGGATACCAGCTGGGCCGCGTCAGGGCAGCGGCCGGCCCGGCGCCAGGCGGCGCAGGAAATCCGCGCACGGCAGGCAGGGGATGCCGTCCACCTCCAGCGCTTCCTCGCCGCGGTGCAGGAGCCGCAGGGCGGCCTCGGGGTAGTCGTCGCGGAAGGCGCGGAGCCCCCGCAGGTCCGCCGGCCGGACCGTGCCCGTGTGCTTGACCTCCAGCGCCCAGAAGCCGTCGCGGCCGTAGACCACGAAATCCACCTCGGTGCCGCTCTTGGTGCGCCAGAAGCTCAGCGTGCAGTCGCTTGCCGAGTAGTCGATCCAGGCGCGCAGGTGCTGCGCCACCAGCCCCTCCAGGGCGGCGCCGGCGATCTCCTCGGGGCGGTCGAGCGGGCCGGCCGGGCGCAGGGCGCGGAAAACCCCGGCGTCGAACCAGAAGAGCTTGGAATGGGCGACGAGGCGGCGCTGCGCCCGGCGGGTGAACACCGGGATGCGGAAGGCGAGCAGCAGGTCCTCCAGGATCGAGAGGTAGCCCTCGACCGTCTTGCGGCTCACCTGGCACTCGCGCGCCACCTCGGCGAGGTTGAGCACCGCGCCGTGCGAGAAGCTCACGGCTTCGAGAAAGCGGGCGAAGCCCTCGAAGCGCCGCACCAGCCCCTCGTTCTGGACCTCCTCCCGCAGGTAGAGGGCGACATAGGAGCGGAGGGTCTCCTCCGGGTCCGGCGCGCTCCAGACCAGGGGCACCAGGCCGTGGCGGAGCGCCGCGTCCAGGTCGAAACGCTCGCCCAGCTCGGCCGCCATGAACGGGTGGAGCGCACGGCGGAGGGCGCGGCCCGCCAGGAGGTCCACCCCTTCGCGCCTGAGCCGGCGGGCGCTCGAGCCGGTGAGGACGAAGCGGTGGCCGGTGTGCCGCTCGATGAGGTCGTGCACGACGTCGAGGAGGGCCGGCGCCTTCTGCACCTCGTCCACCACCACCACGGTGCGCCCGGGATTGCCGGCCACCAGCTCCCGCAGGCGCTCCGGGCGCGCCGCGAGCTGACGCTCGACCTCCGGCCGCAGGAGGTCGATCCACAGGGCGTCGGGATAGCTCCCCCGCAGCCAGGTCGACTTGCCGGTGCCGCGGGGACCGAAGAGGAAGAAGTGGGTGGCGGGCGGGTGGAAAAACCGCCTCACTTCCGCCATTTCGGAAGCATTTCTGGCGGTAGCCATGCCAGATTGTAGCCTGCTCCGGCCTCGGCCCGCTGCTGCGCCGCTGGCGCACCTCACCATGGGCGCTCGCCGCGCCGGCTGCCGCCGGCGCCCGCGGCCCCCCTCATCCCCCGGGGGGCTTCCAGGAGGCGCTGTGCGGCGAGCTCCCGAGCCGCCTGCCGCAGCTCCTGGCCGAGCTGCCGCCGGGTGTGCGGCATCAGGGAGCGCCGCGGCCCTTCAGGCGGTGACCAGGGTGCCGGGGACCGGCTCGCCGCGCAGCGCCCTGGCCAGGAGGCCGGGAGCGGTGCCGTCGGCGATGAGCGAGGGGATGCCGGCGGCGGCCAGGGCGAGGGCGGTCTCGACCCGGTGCAGCATGCCGCCGGTGACGTCGGTGCCGGCGGCGCCGCCGACCGCGCCGCGGCGCCGCAGGACGGCGAGGCCCGCGGCGTCGAGGTGGGGCAGGGTGCGGCCGTGCTCGTCGTGGACGCCCGCGGTCTCGCCCAGCCAGAGCACGCGGCGCACCTGCCTGCCGCGCGCGCCGAGCAGCGGCGCGAGCAGCGCGAACAGCCGCTCGGTCGAGCAGATGGCGACCCCCTGCTCGCGGTCGAGCACCACGTCGCCGTAGAGCACCGGCAGGAGCCCGCTGCCGAGCGCGAGGAGCAGCGGCTCCAGGGCGAAGCTCTCGGGCCGGCCCGAGGCGGCCACCACCGAGCTCGACGGCGCCAGCGAGAAGGGGTGGAGGCCGGCGGCGGCGAGGGCCGCGACCACCTGCCAGTGCAGCGCCGCGGCGCGCTCCTGGGTCAGCGAGATGCCGGGCAGCTGGCCCGGCTCGCGCAGCCCGGCGGCCAGACGGTGGCGGCTCGCCGCCACGTGGCCGAAGGAGCCGCTGCCGTGGGCCACGACCAGCCCGTCCGCGGCGCCGGCCCGCGCCTGGGCGATCTCGGCCGCCAGCCGCGCCAGCACCTCGGGACGGGCGGCCTCGACCGCGCGCTTGTCGGTGAGCAGGCTCCCGCCCAGCTTCAGCAGGGTGACCGCAGCGCTGGCAGGCTGCTGAAAAATCCCGCACGCCGCGCTGCGCCCTGCGGGTTGCGGCGGCGCGGGGCCGTCTGCGGCGTTGCCGCTCCTCGACGATGTCCCAGCATCGCCTGCGTCGCGGCGCCTGGCATCCGGCCCCGCGGCGCTCGCAACGCGACGCACGGCCTTTTTCAGCAGCCTGCTAGCCCCTCCGGCGAGGGCCCGGCGCGCGCCCCCGCCGGCGGGGCAAAGAGCAACCGGGTGGTTGCGTCTGATCGGGCGCTCCGGCTAGAATGCAACCAGGAGGTTGCATATGACCAAGACCGAGACCCGGACCGAAACCGCGACCGCAGCCACGGCGGACCCCACGAGCGTCACCGACAGCATCGAGAAGGAGATCGTCGTCCGAGCGCCACGCTCCAAGGTGTGGCGGGCGCTGACCGACTGGCGCGAGTTCGGCGCCTGGTTCCAGGCCGAGCTCGGCGGCCCGTTCGTGCCGGGCGAGACGACGCACGGACGGGTCGCAATCGCCGGCTACGAGCACCTCACCTTTGTGATGGAGGTCGAGCGCATGGAGGCGGAGCGCCTGTTCTCCTGGCGCTGGCACCCGTACCCGGCCGATCCGCGGCTCGACTACTCGCGGGAGCCGACGACCCTGGTGGTCTTCGAGCTCGACGAGGTCCCCGAGGGCACCCGCGTCCGGGTCACCGAGTCGGGCTTCGACCGCATCCCGCTGACCCGCCGTGCCGAGGCGTTCCGCATGAACTCCCGGGGCTGGACGGGGCAGCTGGACAACCTCGCCCGCCATGTGGACCGCGAGGGCTGATCCGGGCGAGGCCGCGGCGCTCGCGGCGCTGCACGAGGCGGCGCCGGTGTTCGCGGCGCTCGGCGACCAGACGCGGCTGCGCCTGGTCGCCCGGCTCAGCCGCGAGGGGCCGCTGTCGGTCTCGCGCCTGAGCGCCGGCGCCGGCGTCACCCGCCAGGCCATCGCCAAGCACCTGCGGGTGCTGGCGGACGCCGGCCTGGCGCGCGGCGCCCGCCAGGGGCGCGAGCAGCTGTGGCAGCTGGAGGCGGCGCCGCTCGACGCGGCGCGGCGGTCGCTGGCCCGCATCGCCGAGGGCTGGGACGAGTCGCTGGGGCGGCTGAAAGCCGCCGTGGAGAGCACTTGAACGTTGCAGCGGCGCCGTGCCGCCGCCGCCGCCAGGGCGGAGGCGCCGGCGCCGGCTGCGCTAAGATCGTCCTTCTATGCTGCGGCTGGTCGCCTATGCTCCCGACGGTGTGCGGCGCTTTCCGCTGCTGCGCCCCGACATGCTGATCGGCAGCGCCCCCGACTGCGACCTCTGCCTGCCCTACAGCGGGGTGGCGCAGCGCCACGCCCGCCTGCACTTCGAGGGCGACGCCCTGCGCATCGAGGACCTCGGCAGCAGGAAGGGCCTCCTGGTCTCCGGCCGCAAGGTGCGCGAGTCGGCGCTCGAGGTGCTCGATGAGATCCGCATCGGCAACGTCACCCTGCTGGTCGAGGACAGCGCGCCGCCGGCGGAGCGGGGGGCCGCGGCGGAGCCCGACGGCGCGCCGCGCCCGCCGCCGGCGGTGGTGCCGCGCATGACCTCGCAGCGGATGATCGAGCACCTGACCCGCATCTCCGAATGGGTGCTCGCCGACACCGAGAGCCGCACCTCCTCCGAGTCCCTGGTCACCGAGGTGCTGGCCGGCTTCGGCGGCGGCGTCCTCTTCCTGATGCTGGGCGAGATGGACCAGCCCGGCGTCAAGCTGGTGGTCGCCACCGACCCGCTCTGGCAGAGCCGCGGCGACGAGCTGCTCGACCAGGTGCAGACCCATCACGACGCCGGCGACGGCCGCACCGGCGCCGCCTTCCGCGGCGAGCTGACCGGTCGGCCCGCCTGGCTCTGCTATCACACCTTCACCGCGCTCGACCGCATCTACACCCTGATGACGGCGCTGCCCAACTTCACTCCCGACGAGTGGTCGCCGGTCGCGGCGCTGCGCGCGCTCGGCCATCTGCTGGTGTTCGGCCTGGTGCATCACGTCGGCTGGTACGAACCGATCCTGCCCGGCCACCTGGTGCAGCAGGACGTGACCCTGGCGCCGGGGCTGATGCTCGGCGAGTCGCCGGCGATGAAGACGGTGATCGACCAGCTGCGGGTGGCCATCGGCCTGGGCGGCCACGCCCTGCTGCGCGGCGAGGCCGGGGTCGGCAAGGAGCCGCTCGCCCGCTCGCTCCACCTGTCGGGGGCGCGGCGCCAGGGCCCCTTCGTCACCGCCCTGTGCAGCGGCGCCCGGCCGCAGCAGATCGAGGCCGACCTGTTCGGCGCCGAGGTGGCGGGCAAGGGCGGCGTGGTGCGGCGCGAGGGCAAGCTCCTGCTGGCGCACGGCGGCACGCTGTTCCTCGACGACGTCGAGGAGCTGCCGCTCGAGGTGCAGGCGCGGCTGGTGCGCTTCCTGCGCTCCGGCGAGGTGGAGCCGGCGGGCAGCGAGCTCGCGACGCCGGTGGACGTGCGGATCATCGCCGGCAGCCGCGTGCCGCTCGAAGAGGTGGCTGCGCGCGACGAGTTCCGGGTGGACCTGGCCTACCGCCTGTCGCGCTTCGTCATCGAGGTGCCGCCGCTGCGCGAGCGGCGCGAGGACCTGCCGCTGCTCATCCAGTCCTACATCAACCGCTTCTGCCACGAGACCGGCAAGCGCCTGACCGGCATCACCGTCAAGGCGATGTCGGCGCTGCTCAACTACGACTATCCGGGCAACGTCGCCGAGCTCGAGAACATCATGCGCCACCTGGTCTACCTGTCGCCGGCCGGCCGGCCGGTGGACGTGAGCCTGCTGCCGGAGAAGGTGCGGCGCGGCGGCCTGACCGGCGGCGCCCGGGTCGATGCCGGCTCCGACCTCGACCTGGAGCGCCTGGTGGGCAGCTGCGAGCAGGCGGCGATCCGCGAGGCCCTGCGCCGCACGCGCGGCAACAAGTCGCAGGCCGCCCGCCTGCTCGGACTGTCGCGCAACGGCCTGGCGATCAAGATGGAGCGCCACGCCCTCAAGGGCTGAGCCGCCGCCTCCGCCGTCAGTCGTTGCATCCCTCGCCGCAGGTGCCGCACGAGGTGTGCCCAATGCCGTTGACGCAATAGTGGAAGCACTGATAGCTGCTCGGCACGCCCAGGTAGAGGCAGGACGAGCAGGTGGTGGTCGGCGTGCAGTTGACCAGCGGCACCGCGCCCTCCATCGGCCGGTCGCCCGGCAGCGCCAGCGCCGCGCCCGCCGCCGTCCCGGCGCTCGCCGAGCTTCCCGAGGCCGCCGTGCCCGCCGCCGGGGCGGCGGAGCACCTGGCACCCGGCGCCGGGGCGGCGGCGT
>JASLEW010000023.1 GCA_030150965.1 Thermoanaerobaculia bacterium
GGCGGCAGCGGGAACGGCGGCGGCCTCCGCCGGTCTGCCGGCCGCGGCGGCGGCGCCGGCCGGGGGCGGGCCGGAGCCGCTGACCTACGGGATCACCGCCCGCCGCGCCGCCCCCCGGCCCCTCGGCGCCGGGCGCGTGGACCCGCTCCAGCGCCGCCAGCCACGCCTCCAGGGTCTCCCTCTTGGGCAGGCGCAGGAGGGCCTGGGCGAAGCTCGCCGGCAGCGGCGTGCCGCCCAGCAGCCGCCAGGCGTCGAGCAGCTTGCGCGCGTTGTTGACCGTCCGCCGGTAGGCGGCGTAGTCCGCCGGGCTCAGCCCCTCCCGGGCGCCCGCCGCCGCCACGCCGGCATCGTGCACCGCCGGCAGCCGCGCGCCCGCGGCGCCGGTGAAGCGTCCGCCGCGCAGCCCGTCGATGGCCGCCCGGTGGGCCGGCCGGTCGAGCAGGCGCGGCCAGAGCTCCACCGGATGGGCGTAGTCGGCCGGGTCCACCGGGTAGGCGGTCAGATAGCCGAGCGGCGCCCCCTCGACGATCTCCGCGGCCTCCCTGCCCTTGCCGGCCGCCGGCACCGCCGCCAGCGGGCGGTGCCAGTAGACCTCGTGGCGGCCCACCCGCATCGCCGGATAGAGGAAGCGGTAGCCGAAGGTGCCGCCCGCGGCCAGGCGCGCGGCGGCGGCGGCGATCTCGGCGCGCCCGGCGCGCGGGCCGTCGAGCAGCAGCCGGTAGTCGTGGGTCCAGATCTGCGCGTTGCGCGCCATCGGCTTGCCGTAGAGGCCGATGTCGTCGGGCGCGGCGCTGAACAGCACGTGCGCCATGCGGTCCTCGTGGCCGTCCACCGCCAGCTCGTCCTGGTGGCGCTCGATCTTGCCCCAGCGGTGGGTGCGCCGGAAGGTGTTGCGCACCGGCCCGTGCTCGGTCGCGGGCTGCGGCTGGCCGGGATGCGGCTCGTGCAGCCAGCCGGACTGCGGCACCCGCAGCCGGTGCGGGTCCTCGCTGCGCTCGATCGGGTGGAGCAGCGGGATCTGCCGCGCCAGCGGCAGCTCGCCGGCCAGCCGCTGGTAGGGCGGCGCGGTCCAGAAGACCAGGCTGCCGGGGAACGGCAGCAGCTGGAGCGTCCCCGCGAGGTAGGCGCCGCGCACCGCCTGCGGCAGCCAGGCGAAGGGGCGGAAGGTGAGCAGGTGGCGCAACGCCGCGACCGGCTGCTCCTCGCTCCATAGGAGGGGAGCCGTCCACGACGGCAGCGGCCCCTCGTCGGGCACGCGCACCCCGCCCTGCTCCAGCGGGCCGCCCCCGGCGAGGATGCGGAAGCCGGCGTCCAGCAGCTCGCGGGTGGCGTCCGCCGGCGAGAGGGGCGGCGCCGCGCCGAGGCCGAGGAGGCGCAGGCAGAACTCGAGCCCCGCCGCGGCGCCGGCCTCGCGCCCCGGCGCGGTGAAGAAGCCGCGCCAGAACGGGCGCCCCGGCCCCTGCTCGCTGGCGCCGAAGAGCGACCAGCGCACGCGCCCCTTGTCGTCCTGGGTGCGGGACAGGGCGAGCGGCAGCAGCGCCAGGTAGCGCTCCTGCGGCGGCGCGCCGCCGTCCAAAAGCGGCTCCGGCCAGCTGGGATTGCCCTCCAGCTTCCGGCGTCCGATGCCGTGCCCGGCCTCGCGCCGCCCCAGCCGCTCCAGGGCCCGCAGCAGCTCGCCGCCCAGGTGCTCCATCCCCGGCCGCAGCTCGAAGCTTTCCTCGTACTCGGTGACCCGCCAGCCCCACGGGTCGTCCGCCGCGAAGAGCACCGGATCGGCGCCGCCGTAGGCGTGCCGCCCCAGCCGCGGCGGCGGCATGAACTCGGAGTAGGCGGGGATCGGGTAGGCGCCGGCGCGCCGGAACCAGGGGCCGCTGGGCAGCAGCTGCATCCAACCTGCTGGCGACTCGGGCAAGGGCGGCCTCCGGCGGGAGCTGGAAGGTGCGGATGGCGGCGCCGGAACCTGGCGCCGCGGGCGAGGCGTCGCGGTGATTATAGGGCAGGCCCTGGCGGCCCGCCGACTCCGGGTATGATCCGCGCATTGACCGTCAAGGAGGGTCCCATGCCCGTCACGCTGTCGAGAGTCCCGCGTCCCACCCTGGTCCTGGCGGTGCTGGCCGCCGCCTGTTGCGGCCTCGCCGCCGCCGCCCCGCCCGCCGCTCCGCCCGCCGCGAGCGTCGCCGCCAATCCCCTGGGCTCCGGCTATCACCTGATCAAGACCATCCCGGTCGGCGGCGACGGCGGCTGGGACTACCTGTCGTTCGACACCCGGGCCCGCCGCCTCTACATCAGCCGCGGCACCCGCGTCATCGTCCTGGACGCCGAGAGCGGCAAGGTGGCGGCCGAGATCCCCAACCTCTCGGGCGTGCACGGCATCGCCCTGGCCGACGACCTTGGCCGCGGCTTCATCAGCAACGGCCGCTCGGACAGCGTGACCATCTTCGACCTCAAGACCTCCAAGGCGCTCTCCGAGGTCAGGTCCACCGGCCAGAACCCCGACGCCATCCTCTACGACCCCGCCGAGCATCGCGTCTTCGCCTTCAACGGCCGCAGCGGCAGCGCCACGGTGATCGAGGGCGCGACCGGCAAGGTCGCCGGCACCATCCCGCTCGGCGGCAAGCCCGAGTTCGCCGCCAGCGACCGCAAGGGGGGCGTCTACGTCAACATCGAGGACAAGAACGAGGTGGTGGCGATCGACGCCGCCAAGCTCACCGTCCGCCATCGCTGGCCGCTCGCCGGCTGCGACGAGCCCTCCGGCATGGCGATCGACGCCGCCCACGGGCGCCTGGTGATCGGCTGCGGCAACGAGGTGGCGGTGATCGTCGACACCGCCGACGGCCGCGAGGTGGCCAAGCTGCCGATCGGCAAGGGCGTCGACGCCAACGGCTTCGATCCGGCCACCGGCCTTGCCTTCGCCTCCTGCGGCGACGGCACCCTCACCGTGATGCGCGAGGCGTCGCCGGACTCCTGGAGCGTCGTCGCCCACCCCGCCACCCAGCGCGGCGCCCGCACCATGACGGTGGACGAGATGACCCACAACGTCTACCTGGTGACCGCCGACTTCGGTCCGGCGCCGGCGCCCACCGCCGACCAGCCGCACCCGCGCCCGGCCATGGTCCCCGGCACCTTCCGCGTCCTGGTGGTCGGCCCCTGAGCGCTGGGCTCCCGCGCCCTCGCGAGGAACCACCGGTGCTCGATCTCGCCGCGGCGACCCCCGAGACCTTCACCCCCTGCCGGGGGACCGGCTTCGTGCTGCGCCTCGCGCCGGCCGCGCCGCCGGCCGCCGCCACCGGTGCGGCGGCAGCGGCGCCGCCGGCCGCCGCCCCGGTCACCCTGGAGCTGGTCGAGGTCAACGCCGCCGCTCCGCGCCCCGGCCAGCCGCGGCCCAGCTTCAGCCTCGTCTTCCGCGGACCGCGCGGGCTCTACCTGCCGCAGCGCGTCTACCGCCTGGAGCACGAGGACCTGGGCCTCCTCGACCTGTTCCTCGTGCCGATCCAGCCGAATGCGGAGGGATCGCTGTTCGAGGCGGTGTTCAACTGATCGCGGGCAGCCGCGGGCCGGCGGGGCGGATCTCACCCCGGCGGCACGCGGCTGCCGCCGCAACGCGGCCGGACCGCCGCGCGCGCCGGCTTCTGCCACGGCGCCGCAGCTGCCACCTCGGAGTTCTTCGGCATGCCGGGAGCCGCGATCCGCACCGGCGTGGTGGACCACGTGCTGCCCCTGGCCGGGATCGCCCGGGCCCTGGTGAGCCTGGTGGCCGAGGGGGTGGCGATGTGACGGAGCAGAAGGGCGCCGAGTTCAACCGTCTCCTCGACTACCTGCGGCTCACCCGCGGCTTCGATTTCAGCGGCTACAAGATGTCGAGCCTGATGCGCCGGATGCGCAAGCGGATGGCCGAGGTGGGGACCGAGACCTACGCCGACTATCTGGACTACCTGGAGGTCCATCCCGACGAGTTCGGGCCGCTGTTCAACACCGTGCTCATCAACGTCACCGGCTTCTTCCGCGACCCCGAGGCCTGGCGCTACCTGGCGGACCAGATCCTGCCGCGGGTGATCGAGGAGAAGGGACCGACCGAGTCGGTCCGCGTCTGGAGCGCCGGCTGTGCCAGCGGCCAGGAGGCCTACAGCATCGCCATGCTCCTCGCCGAGCGCCTGGGCGAGGACGCCTACAGGCGGCGGGTGAAGATCTACGCCACCGACGCCGACGACGACGCGCTGGGCCAGGCGCGGCTCGCCAGCTACGAGGAGCGGCAGGTGGTGGACGTCCCGCCGGAGCTGCTGACCCGCTACTTCGAGCCGGTCAACGGGCGGCATGTCTTTCGCAACGACCTGAGGCGGTCGCTGATTTTCGGCAGGCACGATCTGGTCCAGGACGTCCGGCGCACCGGCGAGCGCGGGGCGGCGCTCGCCAGCCAGCTCCTCGCCTTCGGCCGGCGGCAGGTGCTGAAGCCGGAGGCGCTCGACCTCAACGAGGTGATCGCGCGCATGGAGCCCATGGTGCGCCAGCTGCTCGGCGAGGGCGCCGAGCTGGAGCTGCGGCTGGCTCCCGAGGCCGGGACGGTCTATTTCGATCTCGCCCAGCTCGAGCAGGTGCTGATGAACCTCCTGGTCAACGCCCGCGACGCCATGCCCGGAGGCGGACGCTGCACGGTCGAGACCATGGCGGCCGAGGTGGCCGGCGACGCGCCGGCGCCGGCGCCGGGCCTGGAGCCCGGCTCCTACGTGCGCCTCGCCGTGGCGGACACCGGGACCGGCATGCCGCCGCACGTCCGCGAGCGGATCTTCGAGCCGTTCTTCACCACCAAGGAGCGGGGCAAGGGCTCGGGCCTCGGGCTCTCCACCGTCTACGGCATCGTGCAGCAGAGCGGCGGCGCCATCCGGGTCGAGAGCGCCGCCGGCCAGGGGACGCGCTTCGACGTCTTCCTGCCGGCGGCCGGAGAGCCGGCGGAGAGGGAGGAGCCGCCGCCGGCCGCCGGAGAGGAGGACGTGCGGGGCGACGAGAGCATCCTCCTGGTCGAGGACGAGGCGAGCATCCGGTCCGCGGCGTGCGAGCTGCCGGAGTACCAGGGGTACCATGTGCTGTCCGCGGCGGAGGCGACCGAGGCGCTGCAGCTCAGCGCCGGACACGAGGGTACGCTGCACCTCCTGGTGACCGACATCGTCCTGCAGGGGATGAGCGGATTTCAGCTGGCCCAGCGCCTGACCGCCGAGCGTCCCGGCCTGCGGGTGCTCTACATGTCGGGTTACCCGGAGGACTCGATCGCCGAGATCGGCCACCTCGACCGGCGCTCCTTCCTGCAGAAGCCCTTCCCGCCGTCGCAGTTCCTGCAGGCCGTGCGGGCGGTGCTCGACCGCCCCGGGGATGCGCCGCCGCCGGTGGGCCGGGACGCGGAGACCGACGGCTGATGGCGGCGCGCGACATCGTGGTGGTGGGCGCCTCGGCGGGAGGGGTCGAGGCGCTGGTGAGCCTGGTGAAGGACCTGCCGGCCGACCTGCCGGCGGCGCTCTGCTTCACCCTTCACCTCGGCCCCGGCTCCAGCGCGCTGCCGCAGATCCTCACCCGCGCCGGCGAGCTGCCGGCCGGCCATCCGGTGCATGGCGAGCCCCTGCGCCGCGGCCGCATCTACGTGGCGCCGCCCGACCAGCACCTGCTGCTCGGCAACGGCCGGCTGCTGCTCGCGCGGGGGCCGCGCGAGAACAGCCACCGCCCCGCCGTGGACGTGCTCTTCCGCTCGGCGGCGCAGAGCTACGGCACGCGGGTGATCGGCGTGCTGCTGACCGGCAATCTCGACGACGGCACGGCCGGGCTCCTGGCGGTCAAGGAGCTGGGCGGGATCGCCGTGGTCCAGGACCCGGCCGAGGCCGACTATCCCGGGATGCCGCGCAGTGCGCTCGCCAATGTGCAGGTCGATCACGTCGTCCCGCTGAGCGGTGTCGCCGCGCTGCTCACCCGGCTGACGCGCGAGGTCCTGCCGGAGCAGGAGCCGGCCGCCGCGAGCCTGCCGGCGGAGGGCGTCGCGGTGGCGGAGGAGCTGGCGGGGGAGTCCGGCCAGCTGCTCGGCGTGCCGTCGGGGTTCACCTGCCCGGACTGCGGCGGCGCGCTGTGGGAGACCCACGACCGCCACCTGCTGCGCTACCGCTGCCGCACCGGTCACGCCTTCTCGCCCGAGACGCTGAGCGACCGGCAGACGCAGGAGACGGAGGACGCGCTGTGGGCCGCGCTGCGCACCCTGGAGGAGAGCATCGACCTGTCGCGGCACATGGCGCACCGCATGCACGCGCGCGGGCTGACCCGGATCGAGGGGCGCTACCTGCGGCGCGCCGCCGATGCCGAGCGCCACGCCGCGACCCTGCGCGCGGCGCTCGACCCGCCGGCCTAGATCCGGCTCCTCGCCAGGCGTCGGGCGGGCTCACCGCGCCCGGCGCGGCGGCCCGGGGCGGCGCCCGCCGCCTGCCAGACGAGGCCGAGGACCGCGGCGCCGCCGCCGAGGATCGCCGGGCCTAGCGGTGCGGCGGGGGCTTCTGCTCGGCCTGCTGCTGCTGCTCGCGTTGCTGCTGCTCACGCTGCTGCTGCGCTTGCATCTCGGCCTGGCGCTGCTGCTCGCGCTGCTGCTCGGCCTGGCGCTGCTGCTGGGCTTGCGCCTCGGCCTGGCGCTGCTGCTCGCGCTGCTGCTCGGCCTGCGCCTCGGCCTGGCGCTGCTGCTCCCGCTGCTGCTCGGCCTGCGCCTCGGCTTGGCGCTGTTGCTGCTCCCGTTGCTGCTGTGCTTGGATCTCGGCCTGGCGCTGCTGCTCGGCCTGCGCCTCGGCCTGGCGCTGCTGCTGCTCCCGTTGCTGCTGCGCTTGGATCTCGGCCTGGCGCTGCTGCTCCCGTTGCTGCTCGGCCTGGGCCTCGGCCTGGCGCTGTTGCTGCTCCCGTTGCTGCTGGGCCTGCGCCTCGGCCTGGCGCTGCTGCTCCTCGCGCTGCTGCCGGGTCTGCATCTCGGCCTGCTGCTCGTCGCGTTGCTGCCGGGCCTGGGCCTCGGCCTGCCCCTGGCGCTCGCGCTGCTGCTGCGCCTGGACCTCGGCCTGACGCTGCTGCTCGGCCAGGCGTTGCTGCTCGCGCTCCTGCTGCGCCCGCTGCTCGGCCAGGCGCTGGTGCTCCTCGCGCTGCGCGCGATCGCTCTCCTTGGCCGCAGCCTGTGGCCGCCGGTCCTGCTCCGCCTGCGCCCGGGCCACGGCTTCCACCCCACGCCCATCCGGCGAAGGCAGGGCGGCCGGGTGGACTGGCGTCGGAGGCTGTGCCGGCGGACGAGCGATGGTGGCGCCCGGGCGCGTAGCCGAGGTCCCCGCCGCGCCCGGCGAGGCCACGGATGGCTGCTGAGATGCCGTCACCCACCCCCTCACCGGTGCCGCCGGCGCCGGCGTGCGCCGCGGCTCCGGTCCCGGCGCCAGGCGGGTCGGCGGCGGCCTCATGGGATGGGGCCGGAAGACGTGCGGCTGGCCGCTCCGCGGCGGTCCGGAATGCGGCCCGCCGGCGGGCGGCCCGGCGGTCTTGATGACCTCGACGTGGTGCCCGACCACCCGCTCGATCTCGCGCGCCGTGACGCCCAGGTTGACGATCACGCTGCTGGCCGTCCCGCGGTTGACGACCGGGGCGGTCCGCTGGATGACGTTCACGTTGAGCTCCACCGGGACGAGCACGGCCACCAGCTCCGGCGCCAGGAACGCGCCCTCGGCGACGAAGCAGAACTCGCCGGGGGGCACCGCGGCAGCGGCGGCGGAGACCTCCTGGCCGTCCGCATCCAGTCCCGCTGCCTCCAGGCCGGCCGCGTCCTCATCGGTTGCGTCCTGATCGCCATCGCCGGGAGGCAGCGGCGCCCAGCCGATGTAGCCGTCGCCGCTGCGCCAGGTGACCCAGGCCGGGGCCCAGTCGTCGCCGGGCAGCCACACCCAGCCGTACTCGGCGTCGTTCAGCCAGCGGCCGTAGTGATAGGTGGCCCAGCCGAACGGCTCGTCCGACTCCCAGCTCCAGCCCTGGTCGGACAGCGCCCAGTGCCCGGCCATGTACGGGCGCCAGCCGGCGGCCATCCGGAAGGGCACCCAGAACCAGCCGTAGTCGCCGCGCAGCACCCAGCGTCCGTAGGCGCTGAGGGGCTTGAAGAAGAAGCTGAGATCCGGCGCCTCCGCCGCGCCGGCGGCCGAGGCCGCGCCGGACTGTGGACCGGAGAGGGCCGCGGCCGGCGCGGGAGGTGGTCCCGGGAGGGCCGGGGCCTGCGCCGCCAGGACGCCGGCACCGGTAAGGGAGACCAACAGGATGGAAAGAGCGAGCTGCCTGGACGCCATGGCGGTCACCTCGTTTTGACCGCGGAGCCCGGCCACGCCTGCCCGGCGAGGGCCTCTCCTCACGGTCCGTGACTTACGACGCCTGCCATCGACGGATCTACTCAAGGGCTGTGCCATGCGCCCGGAGGGTGGCCGCTCCCGAGGAGAGGCGGCCGTTTGCGCGGCCCGATCCCGCGGCAGCCCCGCGGAGCGACGACCTCTCCAGAGGACAGCCTGTCGTCTACGCGGAGCCCGGGCGGCCCGGGAAGGGGCTCAGAAGGGGCTCAGGAGAGGGGTGCCGCGGGCGGCGCCGGCACCGGCCCGCCCTCGGCGCTGGGCGCGCCCGGCGCCCGCCACTCCATGAGGAAGTAGACGCCGTCGTCGCCGGTGGGGCGGAAGCCCAGCCGCTCGTAGAGGCGGAGCGCCGGATTGAAGCGCTCGACGTGGATGCGCACCGGCTTGCCCTCCGCTGCGGCGGCGGCCAGGATGCCGCGCAGGATGACGCTGCCGGCGCCGGTGCGGCGCCGCTCGGGGAGCAGCGCGATGTCCACGATCCGCACCTCGTCGGGGCGGCGGTGAAGGTAGAGCCGGCCCGCCGGTTCGCCGTCGAGCAGGATGACCCGGAAGTCGCCGTCGGGGAAGTGGGCCGCGTAGTCGGTCGACTGGGCGCGGAACTGCATGCGCAGGAAGAGCTGCTTCTGCTCGTCGCTCCACGGCACCGGCGCCAGCTCCTCGGTGCGGGTGCCGGCGTAGATCCGGTAGAGCAGCTCCTCGTCGCCGGGGGTGACCGGGCGGAAGCTGATCGCCGGCACGGCGGGGGTCTCGGCGGGGCGCTCCATTCTCCCGGCGGCTCCTAGTGGCTCCCGGTCCCGTGGTCCCCGGCGCCTTGGGCCGTCTCGCCCGGCCCGTCCGGCGCGCCGGGCTGCGCCGGCAGCGGGCGGAAGTGCGCCCGCTCCAGCTGATCGCGCACCGCTTCGCGGCTCGGCACCACCGCCACGTTGGGCCACAGGTCCGACCAGTGCAGGCAGGGCTCCTTCTGTGCCGGCGCCTCCTCGCAGAGCGGCTGCCAGTTCTCCGGCAGCGGCAGGCTCGGCTGCGCCCTGGCCGGCGCCCCGTCGCCCTGCGTCAGCTGCAGGGTGACCGGGCCGCCGCGCGGCCGCACCTCGAGGACGATCTCGACCTTGCCGGGAGCGTCCGGCTTGACGTCGAGGGCGAGCGGCTTCGGCGCCACCCGGGCCTGGCTGTCCCACTCGTCGGTGTTGGGCTTGCGGACGTGGCGCTCCTCCATCAGCCGCAGCAGGTGGTGGCCGGGAGCGACGCTGGCGTCGAACTCGAGCGGCTTCTGCAGGAAGGAGACGAGGGGATCCTTGACCCACGCCAGGTAGCGCCCGTCGAGATAGACGAACAGGTCCCAGCGCACGTCGTCGGCGAGGAAGTTGGGGTGGTAGGTGACGATCCAATGGAGCTTCGCGGCGTTGCGCCCGGGGCTCGGCAGCGAGGTGCCGGCGCTGCGCCCGGCGGGCGCCGGGCCGCTCGCCGGCGAGGTCGTGGTGCGGCGCGCGGCCAGGTCGAGGAGCTTCTCGGTGAGCTGGTCGGAGGCGCCCGCCTGCTTGAGCGCGATCAGCTCGCGGCTGCCGACCACGCCCGGGTGATGCCCCTCGCCGATCCAGCGTTCGATGACCGGCTCCGACACCTTGGAGCCGAGCATCCGCACCACCTCCTGGACCACCGGATCGAGCGGCGCCGCCGCCGTCCGTCCGGCGGCGCCGTCGGCGCTCCGAACCTCCTGCACCTGCTGATGCTCCTGAACCTCCTGGATGCCGCGGGCGGAGAGCGCCGCCGGCGCGCTCATCCAGGCTGCAAGGACGGCGAGGACCGCCGGCGCCGTCAGCAGGGCTGCCGAGGCCGCGAGGACGGCGACGCCGGTTCCAGGAGAGGCATGGCGGGCAGCGGAGGCCGGATGCCGGCGCGGCGGCTCCTGGGGCCGCTCCCGCCGCGGAAAACGAACGGAAAGTGGGCTCATGCAGTCGATCTCGGGTTGAGGTTCAGCGGGTGTGCAGAGCGTGCAGCAGGTCGACGAAGGCGGGCTGGGCGGTCTTGACGGTCGCATCGGGACCCACCACCTTCAGGTACCAGGGTCCGCCGGGCCCTTCCACCACGGCGGCCAGCAGGCGCGAGTCCGGCTGGGCCGTCGCCGGCCCCATGCCGACGGTGCTCGCCTTCATCGTCCCCGCCGCCTCCACCCAGGTCACCTTGAGGCCGTGCGTGGTGAACGTCTGGCGCCGGGGCGGCGCGACCGGCTTGTCGATCTGTCCGACCCAGCGGGAGATGTTGTCCTCGGTGCTGCCGCCGCCTCCGGCGCCGAAGAAGAAGATGGCGAACTGCCCGGGTCCGGCCTTCCCCGGAATGCTGGCCTGGGCCAGGCGCATGCTGCTCGACGGCTTCTCGCTCACCCAGGAGGAGGGGAGCTGGAACGCCAGGCCGCCCCCGGCGGCACCGGAGCCTGCCGCCTGCGCAGACCTGGGCGGTGCGCCGGCCCCGGGAATGGCCGGCGTGTGCGCCGGCGGCACCGCCGGAGGCGCCTGGGCCGATAGCGCCGACAGCGCCGTCAGCGCCGTCAGCGCCAGCGGCGGCATCGGGGCCGTCAGGGCTCCCGGAGCCGTCGCGGCCGGCAGCTCCGCCGCCCGGGCGGGGGCGGCGCCGCGGGCCGCGACGTCCGGCACCGCGGCCGGCAGCAGGGAGACGGCGATCGACAGCAGGACCAGCGCGGCCAAACGGGACATAGCGTGCTCCTTCGCCAGGGCGGCCGGACTGCGCGCGCCGCCTAACGATAACAGAGCGGCATGGCGCTCTTGTTCCTGCCCCGGCGGGCGGCGCCTGCCGGCGAGGGCGGGGCGGCTGCCGGCCGGGGCGCG